>JAFECN010000195.1 GCA_018242145.1 Pseudomonadota bacterium | reverse complement strand
CGAAGGCGCGGCCGCGCTGTCGGCGGCGCTCGATCTCGTCATCTCCGCGCCGACCGCCGCAGCGGCCACGGCGGGCGCCGTCGGCACCAAAACCTGGTTCCTCACCGCGGGGCGCACCTGGCCGCAACTCGGCACCGATGAATATCCCTGGTATCCCGACACCAGAGTGCTGATGCCGGAGAAATTCGCCGACTGGGCCTCGCTGATGCCAAAGGTCGCCGCCGAACTGGCGGATTTCGCGAAGAAATAAGCCGCCCTATTTCCCTCTCCCCCAAGGGGGAGAGGGCAGGGTGAGGGGGCGTGCAAGGCAACGTCCCCACCCTTCAAGCAGCGTTGCCAATGCAATTTTTCTGACCACCGCGCTCCACGCCACCCCCTCACCCCAACCCTCACCCCCAGAGGGGGAGAGCGAGAGAGACGAGAAAAAACGGACGGCCCGCGAGAGCGAGGCCGTCCGTCTCTTTCAACGCCAGCGGGGCGGTTGCCGGGGGTTTGACCGTCTGTCGGCGCGTTGAAAGCTCGCAGGGTTGTTCATCGGAGTATTACACGCATAGGTTGTAATCCGTCTGCGTAAACAAGCCGTAAACACCCTGCGAGCCTTCTATTTCTCGACGCTCGTCAGAAACGCCCGCACATCCGCGGCCGAGCGGTCCGGCACTTCCTCCATCGGGATATGTCCCGTCGCCGGATAGACGATCAGCTTCGAACCCGGAATGTCCTTGTGGAAGGCATAGGCCGACGCCACGGGGATCAGATGATCCTGCTCGCCCCACAGGATCAGCGTCGGCGCCCGGATGTCGCCGATATGCGCTTTCACGTCGTTGGTGAAGGGCAGGGCGAAACGCGTCGCGTTTGCGGCCCGCGAGCCTTTCATGCGCGCGAACTCCCAATACTGGTCGATCATCTTGTCGGTGATGATCTGCTTGTGAACGATGGCGTCGTTCAGCCCTTCCTTCACGATTGCGCGCGGCGTGATGAACAGCAGCAGCTTGTTCACCACCGGCATGCGCGCCAGCCGGAACGCCAGCGGAATGTGATCGCCCATCTTGCCCGGCTCGCCGCCCGCATCCACCAGAATGAGCGCGCGCACCTTGTCGGGATGCTCTTCCGCATACCGCGCCACGACGCCGCCGCCCATCGAATTGCCGCCCAGCGCGAAATTAGGGATGCCGAGCTTGGTCACGATTTCATCGACGAATGTCACCATGCCGTCCTGCGAATAATCGCCGTTGGGCACGGCACCCGTCAGGCCGTGTCCCGGCAGATCCATCGTCACGATGCGATAGCTGTCGCCCAGCCGTTTCACCCAGGGCTCCCAGGTGAAGAGCGATGCGTTGGAGCCGTGCACCAGAACCAGCACGGGCCCGTTCTTGTTGCCCTGATCGCGCACATGGGCGCGCGCGCCGTCCGGCAGCATGATGAATTCGGAGGGCGGCGTTGCATATTTGGCTTCCAGCACGCTGCGCGGAATATCCGGATCGCTGAACCACCACACCGCGCCCACAAGCGCCAGCACAACAATCACAAGCCCAATCAGAAATCCGCGCATGGCATATCCCCTGTTTGCCGATCGATCCTAAATCCGTTTCAAGACGAATTAAATTCTCTTCCGTCATCGCCGGGCTTGTCCCGGCGACCCATGAACACCCATGCATCAGGGAGGTTATGGATCCCCGGCACGGGGCCGGGGATGACGGGTTTGGAAGCATGGAAAGCCGCCACCAATGCGGCGCTTCTACAGCAGCTCCAAGAGCGCCTGCTGGTTCGGGCGTTTGGCGATGCGCATTTCACGAAAATGCAATGGCGAAAGCGCTTTCGCCGTCGCTTCGCTGATGCAAATGGCGATCAGCCTCTTGCAATGGCCCGCAAGCCCGCCCGCCATCACGCAATCGGAGAAGGTGGCGGCCACGCGCGGAGAGAAATGCATCACCGCATCGAGCGTGTCGCCGCGCAGCGCCTCCGCCGCGCTGTCCGGCAAACTCGCTGCTGCGCGCGCTTCGTACAGCACTTCGCGGCGCACGGTGAATCCCTGCTTCTCCAGCGCCTGAGCCAGAAGCTTCGGCGCTTCGGCGCCCGCGGCATGCAGCAGCGCGCCGTCTTCCGGTCTGGTCCATTGCGCCGTGGCGCGCGCCAGCGCCATCGCGTCGCCGTCCGCGTTGCGCAGATGCGCGAAACCGGCCTCGCGCGCTTCGGATTCCGTTTGCGGCCCCACGGCGAAGAGCGGCACGTCGCGGCGCGCGGTGCGCCGTGCAATGGCGCGCACGCCGTTGGCGCTCGTGGCGAGGACGGCCTGCACGCCGTCGAGTGAAATCTCCGGTCCGTCGGCATAGAGGATTTTCAAAAGCGGCGCGGTGATCACCGCATGCCCCATCGCTTCCAGCTTCTGCGAAAGCTCACGCGCATCTTCGGCTGGCCGCGTGATGAGGATGCGCATCAGAGCGCGAGCCAGGGCGCGGCGCGCGGCCTCAGTGCTTCGCCCGCCGCGCGGCCAAGCTGCTCGGCAAGGTTGCGCGGATCGCGGCCGATATCGTCCGCAAAAGAGGTTTCGGCAAATTCGCTGCCGTCGGGCGCCAGCACTTCGCCGCGGAAGTGCAGCACATTGTCTTCGAATATCGCCAGCCCGCCGATGGCGGTGCGGCACGATCCATCCAGCGCGGCCTGAAAGGCGCGCTCGCAGGTCAGCGCCACTTCGGTCGTCTTGTCGTTGAGTTGCGCGGTGATCTCGCGCGCCTCGGTGTCGGTCTCGCGGATCTCGATTCCGATCGCGCCTTGCGCCAGCGCGGGCAACCAGTCTTTGGTGTCGAGACAGGCGGTGATGCGCTTCGCAAGCCCCAGCCGCTTCAAGCCCGCCACCGCCAGCAGCATCGCGTCATAGTCGCCGGCATCCAGTTTCGCCAAGCGCGTATCGACATTGCCGCGCAGCAGCTTGATCTGCAGATCGGGCCGCGCGCGCGCCACCTGCGCATGACGCCGCGCCGACGATGTGCCGAACACCGCGCCTTTGGGCAATTCGGCGAACGATTTATATTTTGCGGAGATGAACGCATCGCGCGGGTCTTCGCGCGGCAGCAGGGCGCTCATGGCAAGCCCCGGCGGTATGGCCACCGGCACATCTTTCATCGAGTGCACCGCCAGATCGATGCGCTCGTCCAGCAACGCTTCTTCCAGCTCCTTGGTGAACAGGCCCTTGCCCCCGGCATCGGCAAGGCTCCGGTCCTGGATGCGGTCGCCGCTGGTTTTCAGCACCACGATCTCGACGCCTGCAAAGCCCTTGGCTGCCAGCGCCGCCCGCACCATTTCGGCCTGCACCATCGCCAGCTTGGAGCCGCGGGTGCCGAGGCGAAGGGTTCGGGAATTGCTTTGCGGCATGATGGACTT
>JAFECN010000194.1 GCA_018242145.1 Pseudomonadota bacterium | reverse complement strand
ATTCCGCCTTGATGCGCGCGGGACGTTCGACTTCGTCCCAGATTTCGGGAATGGAGAGGCAACCTTCCTCGGCCACCGCGGTTTCTTCCGACGCCCAGGTGATCACCGGATTGATGAACACGCGCAGGTTCTTCTTGCCGTCGCGCTGGTCGATATCCATCACCAGCATGCGCTTGGGCACGCCCACCTGAATGGCGGCAAGGCCGATGCCGTCGGCGTCGTACATCGTGGCGATCATGTCGTCGACCAGCGTGCGGATGTCGCCGTCCACCTTCTCGACAGGTTCGGACACGAGTTTCAGGCGCGGATCGGGCGCTGTCAGGATAGGCCGTATGGTCATGGCCGGGAGATAGGGCCGCCGCCCGCTCCGGTCAAGGGAAACGGGCCTACTCGCGGGTTTTGGTTAGCAGCAGATCCCGGTTTTGCTGCGGAAACCGCACCACCGTGTCCACTTCCCGGATCTCCGCAATCGGCTGCGCGGTTCCCTCCACGCCCAGCTCGCTGAAGCGCCGGGCATGGGGCATGACATTGCTTTCCAGGCTGCCGACCATCGCGTTGTATTTCTTCGCCGCGTTGTTGATGTGCTTGCCCAGATCGCTGACGTGATCGCCCAGCGTGGCGAGCCGCGCATAAAGCTCCTTGCCCAGCCGCGCCACATCCATCGCGTTCTGCGCCAGCTTTTCCTGCCGCCAGCCATAGGAGATGGCTTTCGCCAGCGCGATGAAGGTGGTGGGCGTGCAGATCAGCACGCGCGATTTGATGGCATCCTCGAACAGGTCGGGATCGCGCTCGAAGGCGGCGGAAACGAAATTGTCGCCGGGCACGAACATCACCACGCAATCGGTGCTGCCGGCGATCTTCTCCCAATAGGATTTGCTGGAGAGATTGGCGAGCCGCTCGCGCAATTGCGACGCATGGCGCTTCAGCAGCGTTTCGCGCTCCTCGTCCGTCGCCACGTTGAGAGCATCCAGATAGGCGGAAATCGGCGCCTTGGCGTCGATCACGATGGTGCGCCCGCCGGAAACATGGATCAGCGCATCGGGGCGTAGCGAAACGTCTTCGCCGCGGAAATGCTTTTCCGTTTCGAAATCGCTGTGCTCCACCATGCCGGACATTTCCATCACCCGGCGCAGCGTTTCCTCGCCCCAGCGCCCGCGCGTCTTGGGCGAAGCGCGCAGCGCGTTCACCAGATTGGCGGTGACGGTTTTCACTTCGCCATGCTGGGCGTTGATCGTGTTCAGCGCCTGCTTGATGCCGCCATAGCTTTCGTCGCGCGCTTTCTCGATTTCCTTCAGCGCCACGTCATAGGATTTGAGCGTGTCGCCCAGCGGCTTCACCAGCGCCTCAATTTCTTTGGTGCGCGCGGCGTGTTCGGATTTCGTCAGCTCTTTCTGATTCTCGAAATGCTGCGTCGCCTGTTTCAGAAAATGATCGACATTCTCTTTCAATGTGTCGTTCGCCAGCAGCTTGAACTGCGCCTGCAATTCCTCGCGCAGTTTCAAAAGCTGCTCGGTCTTTTCTGCGCTGGCTTTCTCCTGCGCTTCCAGCGTCGCCCGCAGACCGGCATGTTCGATGTTGAGATTGGAAAGATCGGCCTTCGTCTTTTCCAGTTCGGCACTATCGCGCGCCGCCGCTTCCAGCCGCGCCCCGGCCTTGGCGAGATTCTCGCGCGATACGGCAAGTTCCGCCGATAGATCACGCGGTTGATTGCGCGACGTAAGCCACCAGCCCAACACGCAGCCAACAGCCAGCATCACAAGCGCAACGGCCAGAATTTCAATCATGGTCATGGAGCAATTCCTCTGCCCCAAACCCTAGACCGATTCGGGCAATTCATACACCTTTTGTTCTTATAAGACTCACCCAGATTTTTTCCGTTTCCGCCAAAGCCCAATTTCGTAGAGCACGGCAGCTTCTGGCAGGACGTGCCATCAAAAGGTAGGAATTGCCGTCCGGGAACAGGAAGGCCGCAATTTTCAGCGCTATCCATAGATAGCCAAGAGGACCCCCGATCCAAGCTAATCCCACAAGCATTTCTGCACGTGTTGGATACACTTCCGGTTCGAGATCGGGATCGCTCATTCCATAACCTTCTCAACGATCTCGCGCGCCATGCACGATGTTCTCAACATGGACGACACCACGTCCCACATCCACACGATAGACAATGATATAAGGAAGACCTGACACAGGAATCTCACGCATGCCCTTCACGCGTCCAGCGTGCCCGACGCCCGGAAAAACGGCAATAAAGTCGGTGATGGTTTCCAAGATGCGCAGAAGAACTTTTCCCGCATTTTGCGGGCTGTCTTTTGCGATGTAGGCGTGAATGGCTTCCAGATCGGCGACAGCTTTATCGCGAAGCGCGATTTTCATCCGAGCAGTTTGGCGAGGCGCTCTTTCGCCTCCTCAAGCGTGAGATAGACCGGGTTTTTATCCGCCATTCTGCGCCGCACCTCTTCAACTTGCTCATCCGTGAGCGTGTAACGGTGCTGTTCGTCGAGCTGATCGAGGAACATCGCAGCCCAATCCTCCTGCATTTCGGGAGGCAGCTTTTTCAATTCCGCAATGACCTGTTCCAGCTTCGTCATGGCGACAGCCTAGCACAAACCGGGATCAAAGAGAACGCCGCGCCTTGAAAGCGTGGCTGAGCGTGCCTTCGTCGAGATAGTCGAGTTCGCCGCCGACGGGGACGCCGTGGGCGAGGCGCGTCACCTTCACGGTTGAAGCGGCGAGCGCATCCATCAGGTAATGCGCCGTGGTCTGGCCCTCGACCGTCGCGTTCATCGCGAGGATGACTTCCTCCACGCCATCCCGCACACGCGCGATGAGCGGCGCCATATTGAGTTTTTCCGGCGTGATGCCGTCCAGCGCCGACAGCGCGCCGCCCAGCACATGATATTTGCCGCGAAACACACTGGCGCGTTCCAGCGCCCACAGATCGGCGACATCCTCCACCACGCACAGCACATGCGCATCGCGGCGCGGATCGTTGCAAAGCGAACAGGGCGATGAGGTATCGAGATTGCCGCACACTTCGCAGGTCTTGATCGCCGCCGCCGCGTCACGCATCGCGGTGCCGAGCGGCTCCAGCAACTGCTCGCGCTTCTTGAGCAGCGCCAGCGCCGCGCGCCGCGCGCTGCGCGGCCCCAGGCCCGGAAGCTTGGAGAGGAGCTGAATCAATCGCTCGATTTCGGGACCGGCCTGAACGGAGGGCATTACGCGATACCTTTCCTCCCCCGTTTACGGGGGAGGTGTCGAGCGTAGCGAGACAGAGGGGGCGTTCGGCGCTGCCCCCCTCCACCGCTTCGCGGTCCCCCTCCCCCGTAAACGGGGGAGGAAAAAGAGAAGCGCTTCATTCGGAATCGTCTTCTGCGACAGGAGCAGCGATATCGTCCTGAATCAGATCGCGCACCGCGATCACTTCGGAACCGGGGAAACGGTCCAGCACCGCGCGCACCATCGGCTCCTGCAGCACGGCGTCGAGCTTGGCCTGATGCGCATTCTTTTTAGATTCGGCGATGGTCGGTGCGCCGCCGTCCTTGGCGACGGTCACCATCCAGCGCTGGCCGGTCCATTCCTTCAGCTTCTGCGCCAGATCGCCGGACAGGGTGCGCGGCGCGCGCAGCGACGGGCGGAACTCCAGCTTGCCCGGCTCCAGCGACACCAGATGCATGTCGTTTTCGATATGCACTTTCAGCACCGGCGCGCCTTTGGCGATGGCGAGCGCGGCGATATCTTCCAGCGTGCGGATAAGCGGCGCGTTCTGCACCGAGGCCGTCGGTTCCGGCGCGCGTTGCGCGGCAATACCACCCTCCCCTTGAGGGAGGGTCGAAAATGACGAAGTCATTTTCGGGGAGGGGTCAGAGCGCGCTACTGGACCCCTCCCCGAAATCTGCTGCGCAGATTTCGACCCTCCCTCAAGGGGAGGGTGGTCCAGTACATCGCGCACCAGCTTGTCGGTCGGCGGCAGATCGGCGGCATAGGCCAGGCGGATCAGCGCCATCTCGGCGGCCTTCAGCGGATGGGTGCTGTCGCGCACCTCGAACAAACCCTTCAGCAGCAACTGCCACGCGCGCGTCAGCGACGGCACGGACAGCTTGCCGGCCATCTCCGCGGCGCGTTTGGCTTCCGAGGAGCCGCCGTCGAAGAAGCCTTCCGCATCCGGCGCCACTTTCAGGCGCGTGAGGAAATGCGTCGTCTCCAGCAGATCCTGCATCACCACCAGGGGATCGGCGCCGACATTGTAAAGCTGGCTGAGATCGGTGAGCGCATCGGCAATCTTGCCGCCCATCACTTTTTCAAACAGGTCGAGCACACGCCCGCGATCCGCGAGGCCCAGCATCCCGCGCACAGACTCCGCGGTGATCGTCTCACCCTCCTGATGCGCGATGGCCTGATCCAAGAGCGAAAGCGAGTCGCGCACCGAGCCTTCCGCGGCGCGCGCCACCAGCGCCAGCGCGCCGTCCTCGATCTTCACGCCCTCATTGCCCGCGATCACTTTCAGATGCGCCACCAGTTCCGGCGTTTCGATGCGGCGCAGGTCGAAGCGCTGGCAGCGCGACAGCACCGTCACCGGTACTTTGCGGATTTCCGTGGTGGCGAAGATGAACTTCACATGCGGCGGCGGCTCTTCCAGAGTCTTGAGCAGGCCGTTGAACGCCTGCTTCGACAGCATGTGCACTTCGTCGATGATATAGACCTTGTAGCGCGCGCTTGCCGGGGCATAGCGCACGCCGTCGATGATCTCGCGGATGTCGTCGATGCCGGTGCGGCTGGCGGCATCCATTTCCAGCACGTCGATGTGGCGGCTCTCGGCGATGGCGACACAAGGCTCGCATACGCCGCAGGGATGGATGGTCGGCT
>JAFECN010000193.1 GCA_018242145.1 Pseudomonadota bacterium | reverse complement strand
TGTGCCGTTTCCAGAACGCCGGGCACCTTCACGGCGAAGCTGCCATGTCCAGTGTCGATGGAGCCCGCCGCGATCAGGCGGTTGTTGTTGCTGATCGCGTTGAACATCTCTTGTTGGGTGATGCCGTAGCTTTCCAGCTTCGCCGGATCGATCACGATCTCCAGCATCTCCTGACGCTCACCGCCGATATCGACGTCCAGAACGGTCGGGATCTGTTTGAGTTGATCCTTCAGATTGCGCGCAAGCCTGAGCAGCGTGCGCTCCGGCACATTGCCGTAAAGCGCGGCGGTGATGACGGGGAACAGGCTGGTGTTGAATTCCTGAACAATGGGCTGCTTGGCGTCCTGCGGGATCTCGGCGCGCGCGGTTTCCACCTGCGCGCGCACGTCTTCCAGCGCCTTGTTCTTGTCGAAGTTCACATCGAATTCGAGAATGATCACCGCGAAGCCCTGATAGGCGCGCGCGGTGATGGTCTTCAGGCCCTGGATGGAGCGCAGATAGGTCTCCATCGGCTTGACGAGCAGGCGTTCGCTATCCTCGGGGCTGATGCCCGGATAGGGAATCTGCACCGCGATCACGGGGATTGGTATGTCGGGATCGGCTTCCTTCGGGATCGAGTTGAAGGCCGCGATGCCGGCAATGATCACGACCACCAGCAGCCCAAGAACGACGCGGGTATTGTTGACGGCCCAATCGACGATGCGCGTCATGCTTTCGCTCCCGCGCGCACCGCCTTCACCCGCTGCCCGTCATTGACGAATTCCTGACCCACGGTGATCACCGTCGTGCCGTTCGAGAGACCGGCGATCCACATGCCGTCCGGCCCGTCGGATATGATCTGCACCGGCTTGAAACGGACGACGCCGTTCACCACCGTGCGCACGCCCACGACGCCGTTGTCGTCCAGCACCAGAATGCCGGGCGAGATTTTCGCCGCCATGACCTGACGCACAGGAATATGAATATCGGCGCTCACGCCGTCGCGAAGCTTGGCATCGGGATTGGGAAGCTCGACTTCCACGCGGAAGGTGCGCGTGGTGTCGTCCGCTTTGGACGCGACGAAGCGGACATGCCCGTCCACGGTTTCGCCCGTCACCAGGGTCGCGGTTGCCGGATCGCCTTTGTTGATCTGGCCAACCTGCTGCTCCGACACCGTGCCGATGGCGAGGAACGGTTCCGGCGCGATGATCAGCGCGCATTTGTCGCCGACGCGCATGTAATCGCCGACATCGACAAAGCGATCGTCCGCAATGCCGTCAAACGGCGCGGTCATCTTCGTGTTCGCGAGTTGGAGCTGCATCGTGCGTTCCTGCGCGCGCGCGGCCTCAAGCTGGGCGGCGGACTGCGCCACCTGGATCTTCGAACGGAAGCCGTTCTTGGCCAGGTCGAGATCGACGTCGTGCTGCTTGGCGGTCTGCGCCACCATGGCCTTGGCTTGGTCGAGCTTGGCAATACGGTCGTTCGTCTTGATCTCGCAGAGCACCTGGCCCTTCTTGACGTGGTCGCCGCGCTCGAAATGCAGCGACTGCACCGCGCCTTCGACTTCAGCTTTCACTTCGACCGCATGCAGCGCCTGCGTGCGGCCGCGGATCGTGATCGTGGCGTTGCGCTCCACTTCGTGCAGCAGCGCCACCTGAACGCGCGGAATATCGCTGGTCTTGGCCTGCGCATCGTCTGTGCTCTTCGATCCGCTGAACAGGCCGGAACCGATCCAGAGGACGACAACGATGAGGATCACGAGCGCCGAACGATAGGCCGGGCTCAGCCGGCGCCAGAAGGCCGGCTGGTGCGCGTCCCACCAGTTGCGAAGTCCGTCGATCAAATTCCGAAACATGAAATATGCGCCCCTGTCACTCCGCGGCTTCGGCCGCGTTGCCCTTCATTTCCGCCCGGTACTGGCGGAGGTAATTCACGATCGCGATGTAAACTGCTCTCCCGTACCCCAAGACGAACCGCTCTCCTTCGCTTTGCGGCTGGGGCCTCGGCTCCATCAACTGCGCAAGCTTCGTCTCGCTTTGCTCGATATAGGTATGGAGCATCTCCACAACACGGGGTTGGGGAAGCAAATGTGAAAAAAGCATCGCGAAAACGAAGGGCGAGCGGTGCCGGTCTTCCGGCAGTGGCTTCATCAGCGAAGCAAGAAATGCTTTTCGGCCCGCGTCGGTGATCGAATAGACCTTCCGGTCCGGTCGCTTCTCCTGGGATTCGGCGCGAACCGAAACCAGCCCCTCCTGAGTCAGGCGGCTCAGCGCGGGATAAATCGAGCCGAAGCTGGCCTCGACGAAGTGCTGATAGCCGTCGTCGTCGAACAGCTTCTTGATCTCATAGCCCGTGGCTTCACCGCGGGAGAGAATGCCCAAGCAAATGGTGCGGACGTCCATGGCCCCAAAGTCCGTCTATATTGGTCCGATATAGATCGGGGCTATATATGGGCAAATCCTTACTCTTCAAGATGAAAAGCCCCGCATGGCGCGCAATTCATCGTTGCGCGCCATGCGGGGTGTGAAATTAGCGGGGTGTCCGAAACTTAGAGAAGCTCGATCCGGTCGACTTCGACGCCCTTGTTGCCCTGGCGGGTCGAATAGCGAATACGCTGCTCGGGCGAGAGGGCAGAGATACCGGACCGCCGCAATGCGCTGGCGTGGCAATAGATGTCCTGCCCGCCCTGCTCCGACATGACAAAGCCGAAGCCCTTCTGATCGTTGAAGAACTTCACCTTGCCTTCGACCATGGGGCCGGACGGACCGCTATCGCGGTCCCGAAATCCGCCGCCGCCGCCGAAGCGGTCGCCACCGCCGAACCGGTCGCCGCCGCCAAAGCGATCACCGCCTCCGAAGCGGTCACCGCCACCAAAGCGATCACCACCGCCGAAACGGTCGCCACCGCCGAAACGGTCGCCGCCGCCGAAGCGTCCGCGTCCGCCGCCACCGCCGGGCCCCCGCGACGGCGTAGGATCTGCCGTCGAGGTGTCGACGCTGTGCACCGTCGTTACCTGCAGTCCGCGTGGCGAATCCTGAAGATCGACGACCACGGTCGATCCCTGCGGCACATTCTGTTGTCCGGCCGCCGCCAATGCCGATGCGTGACAGAAAGCATCTTCACCGCTGTCGAGCGTGATGAAGCCATAGCCTTTTGTGGAGTTGAACCATTTCACCGTTCCCTTGACCGAGGCCTTCGCAAGGGGACGACCGCTGTTCTCGAAGTTTGCCATGATGAAGCCGATAAAATCCGCCGGGCGCCAATCCGCTGGGCGCCCCGGACCTTCCGGCATGGGGCAAGGGGCGCTTAACCCTTATCATGCGCAAAACGTCGCGGTTTCCGCAACAGGTATAGGGATAAGGAAACGGGGCGCCGGTGGAGAGGTCGTCCAGCGCCCCGCATGCGCGGAAATACGTCTTGGGGGCACGCAATCCGCGGTTCAGAGGTCAGGCAAAGCGGGCGATTTCGTCAAATTCGAAGCGCGGGCTGCGCGGGAATGTCTTTTCCGCATCGCCATAACCGATGTTGATGAGGATGTTCGATTTCACATCCGCGCCTGTGAAAAATGCCTGGTCGACAGCCTTGTTGTCGAAGCCCGTCATCGGTCCGGTGTCGAGACCGACGGCGCGCAACGCCAGGATCAGATAGGCCGCCTGTAGCGTGCCGTTCTGGAAAGCGGTGCGCTCGGCGAAGTCCGTATTGCCGTCGAACCATGGGCGCACGTCCGCATGCGGAAACAGCCGCGGGCTGTGCTCGAAGAACCTCGTGTCGTAGCCGACAATTGCCGTGACAGGAGCGGCCATCGTCTTGTCGACATTGCCGGGCAACAGAGCCGTTTTCAGTTTTTCCTTGGCTTCTTTGCTGCGCACAAACACAAAGCGCGCGGGCAGGGTGTTGGCGCTGGTTGGGCCCATCTTCGCCAGATCGACGGCCTCGCGGATCAGGGCTTCGGGCACGTCCTTGTCCTGCCAGAAATTGTGGGTGCGGGCTTCGCGGAAAAGCTGATCCAGCGCGGCGACGCTGATGGCGGGGACTTCGATAGGCTTGTCGGCGACTTTGAGCATGATGACCTCTCCAGTTGTTGTCTGGGAGGATGGGGCGATATATATATCAGGACAATTGGCCAAATATTGATGAAATACATCAGAAAATAAGATAGATGTTGGACCGGCTCACGCTCGATCAATTGCGCGCCCTGATCGCCGTGGCGGAGACGGGCAGTTTCTCCGCCGCGGCTCGGAAACTGGGACGGGTGCAATCCGCGATCAGCCAATCCGTTCAATCGCTGGAAGACACGCTCGGCATCGAACTGTTCGACCGCGCTGCCAAAACACCCAAGCTGAACGAGACGGGCCGTGTGCTGCTGCAGGACGCCTATGGTCTCGTGCATGGCGCGGACGCGATGCGCGCGCGTGCGGAAAGCATCGCCGCCAATATCGAGCCGGAGCTGACCCTCGCGGTGGACTCCATGTTTCCCAATCGCGTGCTGATGGAAACGCTGCGCGTTTTCGGACCGCGATTCCCCAATGTCAGCGTGACACTTTTCACCGAAGGGCTCGGTGCAGCCGAGCAACGGCTTCGCGATGGCGTCGCCCGGCTCGGCATCTATTCGCCGCTCTCCACGGCACAATCCAGCGATCTGGAGTGGGAGCCGATGACCAGCATCGAGATGGTGCCGGTCGTTGCGGCGTCGCATCCGCTTGCCCTTGAGCCGCTGCCACTCGAACGCCACACGCTGGAGAAACATGTCCAACTCGTGCTGACGGACCGCACGCCACTGAGCCAGAACCTTCGCGGCGGTATCGTCTCATTGCACATCTGGCGCTTCGCCGATCTGGGAACGCGGCTGGAGTTTCTTCTGGCGGGCTTCGGCTGGTGCAACATGCCCCGGCATCTTGGTCGGGATCATATCCACGCGGGACGCCTGAAAGAACTCGCGATCCGGGATCGCAACAATCTCACGCTGCCGATGCATATCGTGTACGACCGTAGCCGCCCGCCCGGAAAGGCGGGACGCTGGTTTATCGAAGACCTGCGCAAGCGCCTTGCGCAATGTCTTCCGCTGAAAGCCGGCGTGGGACCGGCGCCGGAGATCTAACGGCCGGCTTCGCGGAACAACAGGAAAGACAGGATGAGCGGCAGGATCACGCCGCCATAGCTCACCCATATTGGGATATCGTAAGGCCCGACGATGATCGTCCATCCGGCATAGATTCTGTAAGCGTGAACCGCAGCCACAACCAGAAAAACCAGCGCGGCAAGCATCGTGAATGGCTTCATGCGATTTGCGGGCTGGCGGCCCGCCCTCCCCGGAGCACGCCATGTTTGCGAAAAGGCGGCGGTTGCGCAATGTAAATGCGGTTCAGCAAGGACGAGCGATGGGCGCGCCACTCGGAATTATCGAAGGCTATTACGGGAAACCTTGGAGTTGGCAGGCGCGTGCCGACACCGTCTCCTCGCTGAAGCCGCATGGCTATGACTTCTATATCTATGCGCCGAAATTCGATCATTTCCTGCGCGAGCGCTGGGCCGAGCATCATCCCGAGGACGAATTCGAAGCGCTGAAGAAACTCTCCGCGCATTGCCGTTCGCTCGGTGTGCGCTTCGGTGTGGGATTGAGCCCGCTCAACATCTTCCGCGACTTCAACGTGGAAGAACGTGCGCGCCTGTCGGGCAAGCTGGCGGCGCTGGACGAGATCGGTCTTGATGACCTCGCTTTGCTGTTCGACGACATGCGCGGCGACCTGCCCGATCTTGCGAAGAATCAGGTGGAGATTTCGCATTTCGTGAAGGCGCACACGAAGGCGACGCGCCTGATTGTCTGCCCCAGCTATTACACCGACGATCCGCTGCTCGACCGCATCTTCGGCCAGCGTCCTGCCCATTATCTTGAAGATTTCGGCAAGGCACTCGATCCGAAGGTCGATGTGTTCTGGACGGGCGAGGAGGTCTGCTCGCGCGAATACAGCCCCGGCCATCTTCGGCGCGTCGGCGATCAACTCCGCCGCAAGCCGTTCCTGTGGGACAACTATCCGGTCAATGACGGCCCGCGCATGTCGCAATATCTTTATCTGCGCGCTTTCACAGGGCGCCCTTCCTCCATCGGGGCACATCTGTCTGCGCATGCCGTCAATCCGGCGCTACAGCCGGTGTTGTCGCGCATTCCATCGCTCACGCTTGCGGAGAGCTATGCGAAAGGCGAGGGCTATGAATATGGCGCGGCGTTCCTCACCGCGGCCACCGAGATTCTCGGCCGCGAACTCGCGCTGCGGGTGCAGGCCGATCTTCTGTCGCTGAACGATGTCGGCCTCGACAAGCTCGGCGTGCGAAAAGAAAAGCTGCGCGCCCGGTATGCCGCGTTCGAGCATCCGGGCGCGCAGGAAATCGTGGCTTGGCTCGACGGTGCCTATCGTATCGGCGCCGACGAGATGCCGACAGGCTGATTATTCGTCCGTCTTTAGCATGGCCGCTGTGTCAGTTGCGGCTTTCTGTGCGGTTGCCAGATTGGTGGCCGCGATGCCGCTTTCGGCCTTGTCGGCCGCCGCCTGCAGTTTCGCCTTCTTCGCCGCATCGGCCGTGTCGGGAATTGCGCCGTTGCCGTTATGGGCACAGGGATTGATCTGCTTGGCATCGAAGCCCTTGCCGCTTGGCCCGACAAGGCAGTTTACCGCGTGATGCAGGTGCATGTGCACGGCGTCGATGGTGGCGGCCTTCGCGGCGAGATCGGCGTGGGTTGCGGCCGTCACGATTTCGCTCTTCACATCCGCGAGTGCGCAGGTCGCGACGAGCGAGAGGGCGCCTGTCAGCGCCAGCATGGTTCTTTTCATCATTTCCTCCTTTTGATCCGTTCACTATAGCGCATTCCGGTTGACAGCGCTCCGTCCGCAAACCTTTGATCGGGCCGTGAGCGAACCGACAGAACAAACCGGAACATTGGCGCTGGCGCTGGCACAGGCGGGAAAACTGCTTGGCCCCCGTCCCGATCTCGCCGCCGAACAGGCGCGCGAGATCCTCAGGGCGTTTCCGGGCCATGCGCAGGCACTCTTCATTCTCGCCGCCGCGTTGCGCGCGCAGGGCGATGCGGCGCAGGCGCGCGACATATTGGATCGTCTGGTGAAAGCGCTCCCCAATTCCGCGGATGCGCATTGCGAGCTTGGCCTTGCGCTTTCCGATCTCGGCGACAGCAAGGGTGCCGTCGCGATGTTGACCCGCGCCACGCGTATCAATGGCAAGCATGCGCAGGCGTGGCGCGCGCTCGGCGACGAAAAGACCTTGGCCGGCGACAGCGCGGGCGCGGACGATGCCTACGCGCACCATATCGAAGCCTCGGTAAACGATCCCAAGCTGCTGGAAGCGGCGGTGGCGTTGCGCGAGAACAAGCTTGCCATCGCCGAGCGCATGTTGCGCGGGTTCCTGAAACTTCATCCCACCGATGTGACCGCCATCCGCATGCTGGCGGAAATCGCCGCGCGGCTGCGCCGTTACGACGATGCCGAAAAGCTCCTTGCGCGCGCGCTGGAACTGGCCCCGGGCTTCGTCGCCGCGCGCAACAATTATGCTTCAGTCCTCTATCGCAACAGCAAGCCGCAAGAAGCGATCGCGCAAACCGATCTGTTGCTCGGCCAAGACCCGCGCAATCCCGGTTACAAGGCGATCAAGGCGGCGGCACTCAGCCTCGTCGGCGAATACGAGCAGGCGATCGAACTGTTTGGACAGTTGCTCAAAAACCATCCCGATCAACCCAAGGCATGGATGAGTTTCGGTCATGTTCTGAAGACGACGGGGCGGCAGGCGGAGAGCATCGCCGCCTATCGCAAAAGCATCGTGCAGCGCCCCAGCCTCGGCGAGGCCTATTGGAGCCTCGCAAATCTCAAGACCTTTCGCTTCACGCCGGACGACATCGCGGCGATGCGCGCGCAGCTTGCGCGGACCGACATCGATGACGAAGACCGTTTCCATCTCGACTTCGCGCTCGGCAAGGCGTTGGAGGATGCGGGCGACTACGCAGCATCTTTCGAGCACTACACAAAGGCGAATGCGTTGCGCCGCAAGTCACAGCCCTATTTCCGGGAGCAGACGGAAATATTTTCCCGCCGCCTGAAATCAATTTATACGCGCGAATTCCTCGCGACGCGGGAAGGTGCGGGCTCGCCGGCGCCCGATCCCATCTTCATCGTCGGCTTGCCGCGCTCGGGCTCCACGCTGATCGAACAGATATTGTCCAGCCATTCACAGGTCGAAGGCACGATGGAGTTGCATGACATCGGCCAGATGACGCGCGAGCTCGGCAAATGGGTACGGAAGCGCGACGACGACAGCTATCCGGAAGTTGTCGCCGAACTTCCGGCCGAACGCTTCAGGGCGCTGGGCGAGGAATATCTCGAACGCACCCGCATCCATCGCAAGCTCGGCCGCCCGTTCTTCATCGACAAGATGCCGAACAATTTTCTCCACGCGGGGTTCATCCATCTGATCCTGCCGAACGCCAAGATCATAGACACGCGCCGTCATCCGCTGGGCTGTTGCTTGTCCTGCTTCAAGCAGCATTTCGCACGCGGGCAGGCATTCTCCTACGGTTTGGAAGACGCCGGCCACTATTACGCGGAGTATGTCTCGTTGATGGCGCACTACGATTCGGTGCTGCCGGGCCGCATCCATCGCGTCCTGTACGAAGACATGGTCGCAGATCCCGAGACACAGGTGCGCCGGCTTCTCGAATATTGCGGTTTGCCGTTCGAAGAGTCCTGCCTGCGTTTCTACGAAAATGACCGCGCCGTCCGTACCGCCAGTTCGGAGCAGGTCCGCCAGCCGATCTACCGGGGCGCGACCGACCATTGGCAGAATTTCGAGCCCTGGCTCGGTCCGCTCAAATCTGCGCTCGGACCGGCGCTTCCCGCCTATCCCATCGCGCCGCCGGTATTTTGAACACAGTCTGCAATTCCTTTGTTGCGCCGCCGCAAACGAGGATTGACGGCGGCGAAAACCCGGCTTCACTATGCGCCGCATTTTCAGGATTCCCGCAGAAGCTGGCGTGCGGGCGCCGGCAGAGGATTCCGAATAAGAGGGGCTCTATTCATGCGTCGTTTGTCAGTAAAGACTTCCATGCGGTTTGCCATAGGTCCGGCGCTTCTGGCGTCCACCATGCTCGCGGGCGTTCCTGCGCTCGCGCAAGGCAGCGGCGGGATCGAAGAAGTGGTCGTCACCGCGCAGAAGCGTTCGGAAGATCTGCAGAAGGTCCCGATGCAGGTGCAGGCAATCACGGCGCAGAAGCTTGAGGACCTTCACCTCCGGGACTTCACCGATTTCGCGCTTTACATGCCCAACGTCACCTACGCGGTGAGCGGGCAGGGCAGCAATGGCGGCCCCGGCTTCTCCAACATCACGATGCGCGGCATCGCCTCCGACCAGAACGGCAACCACTCGGGGCCGGTGCCGACGGTGGGCGTCTATTTCGACGAAGCGCCGATCACCACCATCAACGGCACGCTCGACATTCCCGCCTATGATATCGCGCGCGTGGAAGCGCTCTCCGGCCCGCAAGGCACGCTCTATGGCGCCAGCGCGGAATCGGGCGTTATCCGCATCATTTCGAACAAGCCCAACACCGACGAGTTCGAGGCCAGTTACGATGTCGATATCAATTCGGTGGCCCATGGCGGCATCGGCTACGGCGCCCATGGCATGGTCAACATCCCGATCTCCGACAATGTCGCGCTGCGCGTCGTCGCGTGGGATGAACACGATGCCGGTTATATCGACAACGTGTTTGGGACGCGGACCTACAATTTCGACGACGGCACGTCGATGACGATCGACAATGCCGGCCGCACCAAGAACAACTACAACACGGTGAACAAACTGGGCGGCCGCGCCGCGCTCGAGATCGACCTGAACGACAATTGGACGATCACGCCCACCATCATGGGCCAGACGGAAAATTCGGATGGCGTTTTCGGTTACGATCCGTCGGTGGGCGATCTGAAAGTCCAGCATTACCTGCCGGAATATGTCCACGATAAGTGGTATCAGGCCGGGCTGACGATTCAGGGCAAGATCGCCAATCTCGACTTCACCTATGCGGGTTCCTACATGGACCGCAAAGTCCACTCCTCGGCGGACTATGCGGATTATACGTTCTGGTACGACCAGTCTTACCCGTCCTATGTCAACTTCTATGACAATGCGGGCGGACGTATCGATCCGACGCAGCACATCCTCGGCAATGATCACTTCACGAAGGAAAGCCACGAGGTTCGCCTCGCCTCGTCGAAGGACGATCGCTTCCGCTTCCAGATCGGCGGTTTCTACGAGAAGCAGACCCACTTCATTCTGCAGGACTATGTGATCCCCGGCCTGGCCGATCCGGGCACGGGACAGCCGACCATGCATGTCACGGGCTGGCCGGACACGCTGTGGCTGACGGATGAATATCGCACCGACAAGGATTGGGCCGGCTTCGGCGAGGTGTCCTACGACATCCTTCCCAACCTGACGGTCACGGGCGGCATTCGCTTCTATGGCTACGACAACTCGCTGAAGGGTTTCTATGGCTTCAACAGCTACGAAACTTCGCGTTGTTTCGCGCCGACGTCGGTCGACAACGGTCCGTGTACTGATCTGAACTCCAGTGCAAAAGGCAGCGGCGAAACTCACAAGGTCAATGTCACCTGGAATGTGTCGGACACCAAGTTGCTCTACGCGACGTACTCCACCGGCTTCCGGCCGGGCGGCGCCAACCGCGTTTACGATCCGATCACGGGCAAGGTGCTGCCGGCCTACCAGCCGGACTCGCTCGACAACTATGAAATCGGCTGGAAAACGAGCTGGTACGACAACACGCTGCAATTCAACGGCGCGTTCTATTATGAGGATTGGAAGAACTTCCAGTTCCCGTTCCTCGGCCCCAATTCCGTGACCATTGTCGGCAATGCGAAGGGCGGCGCCACGGTGAAGGGCTTTGAATATGAAGTGACCTGGCTGCCGATCGACGGTCTTACCCTTTCGTCGAACGGTGCCTACAACGAAGCGGATCTGGACGGGCCCTATTGCCGCGATCAGTCCGTCGTCTGCACCAACGCCGTCGCCAACTCGCCATCCGGCACGCAATTGCCGATCACGCCGAAATGGAAAATCAATGGCACCGCGCGTTACCAGTGGCTGCTCGGCGGCGACTATCACGCGCATGTGCAAGGTTCGGTGCTGCATTCCAGCGGCACATGGTCGGACCTTCGCCTGTTCGAGCGCAGCCTGCTCGGCCACAACAAGCCCTACACGATGTTCGATTTCACCACCGGCATCGACAAGGACAACTGGTCACTCGAGCTTTACATCAAGAATGCGTTCGACGAGCGCGCGCAGCTTGGCCGCTACGCCGAATGCACACCCGGCACCTGCGGCTACGAGCCCTATATCCTGGCGTCGCAGCCGCGCACCATCGGCCTGACCTGGAGCCAGAAGTTCTGATCGGTGCCGGAATTGGAATGGAACAGCCGCGTGGCAGCACGCGGCTGTTTTCTTTTTGGGCCATCGCCTGCGCGCCGCCCGCATGGAAGTTGCGAGCCTCGTGCATAGAGCGCAAATATCTGGCGTATCGCGGAAAATCTTTCGCTACCGCAACAATCTTCACGACTTCGGGAACTTCGGACGGGTCCTTTTCTGGCGCGGGCAAAAGCGATGCGCTACACAGGCCTTCGGATTTTCATCCGCCGAAAAGAACCTCGTAGGGGAGTATTTATGCTTCATATCCGTTCGCTGTGCCTCGGCGCAGCCGCTGTCGCCGTGCTCGCCACGGCCGCCTCCGCCAACCCGTTCGACGCGCCCAGCACCTTGCCGCTGCAGGCGCCGATGTTCGACAAGATCAAGGACACCGACTACCAGCCCGCGCTCGAAAAGGGCATGAAGGAGCAGATCGCCGAGGTCGAAGCTATTGCCAACAACAAGGCCGCGCCGACGTTCGAGAACACCGTCGTCGCCTTGGAAAAATCCGGCCGCATGCTCGACCGTGTGTCGGAAGCATTTTTCGCCGTCGTGCAGGCCAACACGAACGACACGCTGGACAAGACACAAGCCGCCGAAGCGCCGAAGCTTGCCGCGCATCAGGATGCCATTTTCCTCAACGCCAAACTCTTCGCCCGCGTGAAGGCCGTCTATGACCAGCGCGACAAGCTGAAGCTCGATCCGGAATCGCAGCAGCTTCTCAAGATCTACTATGCGCAATTCGTCCACGCCGGCGCCAACTTGCCGGATGCCGACAAGGCGAAGCTTCGCGAGATCAACAAGGAAGATGCGACGCTCGAAACCGCGTTCCAGCAGAAGCTGCTTGCCGGCACGAAGGCAGGTGCGCTCGTCATCGACAACAAGGCCGATCTCGCAGGCCTGAGCCCGGACGAGATTGCCGCCGCCGCGCGGGCCGCCGAAGATCGCAAGATGCCCGGCAAATGGGTGATACCGCTGCAGAACACAACGCAGCAGCCGCTGCTGGTGTCGCTCACCAACCGCGCGGTGCGCGAGAAGCTGTTCAACGCCTCGTGGACGCGCACGGAGAAGGGCGATGCGAACGATACGCGCGCCACAATCCAGAAGCTTGCCAAGCTGCGCGCGGAAAAGGCGAAGCTGCTCGGCTATCCGAACTATGCCGCCTATGTTCTTTACGACCAGATGGCCAAGACGCCTGAGGCGGTGAACAAATTCATTGGCCAGCTCGTTGCACCGACGGCCGCGAAGGCTGCCGATGAAGCCAAGCAGATCCAGGCCGCGATCAAGGCGGACGGAAAAACTTTCGAGCTGAAGCCGTGGGATTGGGAGATGTATTCCGAGAAGGTCCGCAAGGCGAAATACGATCTCGATCAGAACGAGCTGAAGCCCTATTTCGAGCTTAACAACGTGCTCGAGAACGGCGTGTTCTATGTCGCCAACAAGCTTTACGGCGTTACATTCAAGGAACGTTACGATCTTCCGGTCTATCAGAAAGACGTGCGCGTCTTCACGGTGTACGACAAGGACGGCTCGGTGCTCGGCCTGTTCTATTGCGACTATTTCAAGCGCGACAACAAATCGGGCGGCGCGTGGATGAGCAATTTCGTCCAGCAGTCCAAGCTGCTCGGTACCAAGCCGGTCGTCTATAACGTCGCCAACTTCACGAAGCCCGCCGCCGGCCAGCCCGCGCTGCTGACCTTCGACGACGTGACGACGATGTTCCATGAATTCGGCCATGCCCTGCATGGCCTGTTCGGCAACGAGGAATATCCGTCGCTGTCGGGCGCCAACACCGCGCGCGACTGGGTGGAATTCCCGTCGCAGTTCAACGAGCATTGGGCGCTTTATCCAGATGTGCTGAAGCACTATGCGGTCAACTACAAGACGGGCAAGCCGATCCCGCAGGCGCTGGTGGACAAGATCAAGAAATCGCAGACCTGGAACCAGGGCTACGAACTTGGCGAGCTGCTCGCGGCATCCGAACTCGACATGCAATGGCATACCCTGCCGGCCGATGCGCCCGTGCAGGATGTCGATGCGTTCGAGACGAAGGCGCTGGCGGACACGCACACCAACTTCCCGAACGTGCCCACGCGCTATCGCTCCAGCTATTTCCTGCACATCTGGGCCAACGGTTACGCGGCGGGTTACTACGCCTATCAGTGGACCGTGATGCTGGATGACGACGCCTATGACTGGTTCGAAAAGCATGGCGGCCTCACGCGCGAGAACGGTCAGCGTTTCCGCGATCTGATTCTCTCGAAGGGCCATAGCGAGGATTACGGCACGATGTTCCGCGCCTTCTACGGCAAGGACCCGGACGCCGGGCCGATGCTGAAGGATCGGGGGCTGACCGAGATCGGCAAGTAAGCCTCATTCCGGAAATGGCAGCCGGCGTCCGCGCATGCGGGCGCCGGTTTTTCTTTTGGACATCGCCGCCGTCCTCCGCCAGTCTTGGAAAGCCGCCGACGCGCGCGCACAGATGGAATGGGCTTGGCGCGACCTTCGATCACAGGAACAACCGTCCATCCACCGGGGAAAACGTCTTTGCCGGACTCACATAAGGGCCGTTTCAATCCTGCCTTCGCCACCGTCACCACGCTGTTTTTCATGTGGGGTTTCGTGACGGCGTCTATCGACCCGCTCGTGCCCAGCGTCAGAGCCGTATTCAGCCTGACTTACGCGGAATCCATGCTGACGCAGTTCGCGTTCTTCCTGGCCTATGGCGTAATCTCCATTCCCGCTGCATGGGTGCTGGAGAAATCCGGCTATGCGCGCACCATCCTGCTCGCGCTTGGCGCCATGCTGCTGGGCTGCCTGCTGATGCCCGTCGCCACGCATTTCGCTGCCTACGGGTTCGTGCTGATCGCGCTGTTCGTGATTGCCGCCGGCATCACCCAGCTTCAGGTGGCCGCCAATCCGCTGGCGGCGTTGCTGGGCCCACCGCAAGGCTCGCACTTCCGTCTTACCCTGTCGCAGACCTTCAATTCGCTGGGCACGGTGATCGCCCCGTTCTTGGGCTCCTATCTCATCCTGCGCGGCGGGGTGTTCGAAGGCGCGGTGAGCACTGCTTCGCGCAGCGCGACATTACGCAATGTCGATACGCAGTTCATCGCCATCGCGATCATTCTCGTGCTGCTCGGTCTGTTCCTGTGGCGTCAGCGCCGGCTTCTGCATGTGCCGCATGAGAGGGATGATGCGAAGGCATCGCCTTTTGCCGCATTCGCTTCCAGATGGGCGTTGTTCGGCGGACTGGCGATATTCCTCTATGTCGGCGCGGAAGTGTCCATCGGCAGCGTGATGATCAACTTCCTGCACCAGCCCGGCATCCTGAATGCCAGCTTCGAGCATGCCGGCCGTTTGCTCAGCTTCTATTGGGGCGGTGCGATGGTCGGCCGCGCCGTGGGAAGTGCGGTGCTGACGCGCATTCCCGCGAACCGCGCACTGGCCGTTGCCGCCTGCGTTGCGCTGTTGCTATGTCTGCTGATCACACAGTCCGGCGGCGTGCTGGCATCCGCGCTCGGGGGCCTCGCGGCGGGCGCGGTGGCTGGTTTTGCGGCGCTGGCCATCGGTCTGTTCAATTCGATCATGTTCCCTACGATCTTCACCCTCACATTGGAACGTTCCAGCGCGCCAACGCCAGCCACCTCCGGGCTTCTTTGCATGGCCATCGTCGGCGGCGCGGTGTTGCCCGTCATCACCGGCTACACCGCCGATCATGCGGGGCTGACAACCGCCTTCTTCGTGCCGCTCATTTCTTATGTTTGCATTGCGATTTTTGCGCTTGCCAGTTCGCGCAGCGCCCCGCGGATCGAGACTGCACCCGTTTCTGCCTAGAGGGTGCTGTCGCTTTCGCTATTCATTGCTGCATTCGCCCAGGCAAATTCGTAGGTGGCTGATGCCCGAACGGACCGCAAATCCATAGTAATGGGGTCATTTCGGGCGCTGCAAAAGCGCTGCAAATAATATCTCGACAAATTCCATAAGGATTATGGTATTATCGGCCATGCTTTCCCAAAAGGCCCGCTATGCGCTTCATGCGCTGATCGTTCTTGCCGAACATGACGGCGATGAGCCCATGCAGATCGCCGATGTGGCGGACGAGGCGGGCGTGCCGCGGAAATTCCTCGAACAGATCCTGCTGGAGTTTCGCAAGCGCGGGATCCTGCGCAGCCAGCGCGGACGCGCGGGCGGCTATCTTCTCGCCAAGGCGCCCAAGGACATCAGCTTCGCCGACATCATCCGCGCCACCGATGGCCCCATCGCGCTTGCGCCCTGCGTAAGCGTCACGGCCTATCATCGCTGCGAGGACTGCATGGACGAGAGGACCTGCGAGATCCGCAAGGTTCTGATGCTGGCGCGCGACGCAACGGCCAGCGTTCTGGAGTCCCAGTCCCTCGCAACGGCCGTCGCGCGCCGCAAAAGAGCCGCCCGAAACGCCTGATTTGAAACGCGGATTCTCATCGCCGCCAAGAATCTTCTAAATCTCTATTGACTCGATAGGAATTACATAGAAGTCTGACCGCCGCAATTGAGGGAAAGCGGTCATGACATTTCGAATGAGCGGGGCTTTGCTCGCGGGGGCGGGCATCTTTGCGCTGGCATCCGGCGCGCACGCGGCGGGATCGCCGCAGCAATCGAAGATCGACACATTGCAGCAGCAGATCGACGATCTGAATGCCGAGGTCGCCGATCTCAAGCGCAGCACGTCGGATCAATACGCCGATGTGATGCAGAAGCAGGGCGGCAAGCCCGATGTGAGCGTTTCGCTCAAGAACGGGCGCCCCTCGTTCAAGAGCGCGAACGGCGATTTCAGCCTCGACATCCGCGCGCTGGTGCAGTTCGACACCGCCTATTACGGCCAGGGCAAGAACCCGTCCGGCGTGGATTTCTCCAGCGGCAGCAATTTCCGCCGCGCGCGCCTGGGTGTGGAAGGCGTGCTGTTCGGCGACTGGTCCTATCAGTTCATCTACGATTTCGGGGGCTCGGGCAGCGAAGGCGCGTCCATCTCCAGCGCCTATATCCAGTATGACGGCCTGGGCCTGGTGCATTGGCGGATCGGCGCCTATCCGGCGCCGGAAAGCTTCGACGACACCACCTCGGCCTCCAATCTTCTCTTCCTGGAGCGCGCGCAGCCGGCCGATCTGGCGCGCGGCATCGCCGGCTCCGACGGCCGCGACGGCACCACGCTCTTCGCCTATGACGACAACTACTTCGCCGCGTTGTCCTATACCGGCGATCTCGTG
>JAFECN010000192.1 GCA_018242145.1 Pseudomonadota bacterium | reverse complement strand
TAGAACCGAGTCCGCCGTCGAAGCCATGGCGGCCGGCGTTGAACGGCGCAACGGCACGCTCGAACATCTCATGGCCTGCGCATCGGACGCTGGCCCCTGATCGCTGCCGACGAGCATAGCTTTCGGCGGAGAAGGCGGCCGCACGGTCTATATCGGATCCTTGACGTTGGACCACCTTCCGACGTTCCGTTTGCCGGAAAGGCTCGAATAACGCGCGCAGGTGCCAATCGCGATCGATGGTAGTTTTGTCAGCTTCGCTCGGCCAGCAGAGTCGTCGCCACCGCAACGCGGGTGGGATCTGACCTGTAGCGATGCCGATATTCGGAGGGGGTTATGCCCGACCAGCTCATGAAATTCCGCGTGAAGCTTCCGGGTTCGATAAAACCGAGTTTGTAGCCGATCACTGTAATCGGAATGTCGGTCGCGAGCAGGAACGCGCCCGCCAGTTCGCCGCGCAGGCGCATCCTGATCTGCTGGAACGATTCGCCTTCGCACGCCAGATCGCGGCGGAGCCGCCGGGGATTGCTGCGCAGCCTCTGGGCAACATCTTCAATCGGCGGGGACCAATCCCCGCAGCGTTGCGACTGAATCAGTGCCTGCTCGGTCCGTCCTCGCCATGTCAGCGCGCCGCTTGGCGTCGCGAACCAGTCGGGAATGCCCGCATTGTACGCTTCATATTCGGCGAGACTCCCATGAACGAGGTTCACATGCAGATCGTTGCGATCATAGAGAAGCGCGTCGAAAGGTGCATCGAACTCCACGGGGGCGTGGAACAGGGCAAAGCGTTCAAAACCGTTGATCTGCGTTGCTCTTCGTCCTTGCACAAAGACCTTGCGCAATCTCAGCGGCCGCCCGATGAGCCAACTGAAGAGGTGATAAATCCAGACGAAACGAAACCAGACGAAGATGTCGCGATCGAGGCCCGCAATCGTCTGATAGCTGCAGATATGCTTCACCCCGAAATGATCGTCCTCAACCAGCCGGGGACCGATATCGGCCGATAAAGCCTGGGTAAACCGGATGCTGACGCGAAGCGCTTCGCCGAGCGTGGCGCAATGAAGATAGGAGCGGGTTCGCTCCTTCTCGAGCGCAAGTCGGCATCCTTCAGCGAGAAATCCGATAAAGGCGTCGTCGAGCGCGATCTGGATTTGCTGGACAAGGCGAAAATAGGCTCTTCCGTCGATGGCTGCATTCGCATTGCCATAAACCGACGGGTCGATGCCCGCTGCTTCCATCAGCCGGGCGGGATCGTGGCCCTTCAGAACAGCGCCGCCGAGAAGATTTTTGACGGCTATTCCATCCAGCCCCAGCGATGGCGGAGGTGACACCGCCTTGGCCCGGTCGAGTACCAGCGACCGGGCAAATCCTTCCCTTTCAACCATCTCCTCCTCCGATCCAATTAAAACGGGGGGCAACATACCCGTCGCCGGGAAAACCATGCTTCGGAAACCGGCGCGGTTTTATCGCTTGCCAAAGAGGTCCAACCTCAAGTCTCTGCTCGGGCATTCCGGCCGAAGCGTATCGCATTGGTCATTTGCGAAAAATCCTTTTGTCAAAAATGTCATGGCTCGGCGCCCCGGCTCGCGCCCAAATTTCGGCGGTGTGCGGAAAATTGCAGTTACCGGCATTGGAGAGATAAGGGCAGGGAAGAGGCGAAATCGATTGCAGGCATGTCGGCTGACGCTCGGCGGCGTCGGCGCGGCTTCGGTTGCGCTTTTCGCGGCATTTTCTTTGTCGCCGCGCAGATGATGGACCAATAAAGACTTAGCGGCGGGACGTTTTGGCAGATCACATCTCTATGTTCGCGCGGACGCACCGCGGCGGCGCGCCTGCCGTCCGGACGTCCTTGCATCCGGAAACAAACATGCGGCTATGCGTTCGCGCCGCCATGCCTCGCTCTTCCACGGCGCGCGCGTGGAGCCTTCGTGGTTGAAGAACGAATGTATGCGTGCGCCGACGAAGCGCGCGGGCGTAGAACTGCCCTGTCGTGGGGATTTAAGGCCCGCTATGGCGCCGGTTCGCTTACCGACGGCCTCGTCGGGGCGGGCTTGGGCTTCTTCCTGTTGTTCTATCTGACAGCCGTATGCGGCATGTCGGGCACGATGGCGGGCATGGCCTCGATGATCGCGCTTCTGATCGATGCCGTTGCAGATCCCGCGATCGGATTGGCAAGCGATCGGCTGACGACACGTTGGGGCAGGCGTCTGCCCTTCATGGTCTTCAGCATTGTCCCGTTTGCTTGCGCGTTCGGCGCTCTCTTTTCGATGCCGGAAAATTTGACCGGCGGTGCGCTCTTCCTCTACGCCACGACGTGTCTTGTTGTGCTGCGTTTGTCGCTTTCCGCGTTCGTGCTGCCGTTCACCGCCGTCGGCGCGGAGATTACCGACGATTATCTGGAGCGGGCCAGCGTCGTATCGTTTCGCCTCACGTTTCAATACCTCGGCGTGCTCTGCGGCGTCATGCTTGGTCTGGGCGTATTTTTGGCGGGGTCCAATGGGTTGCTCCTGCGCCGGAACTATGTGCCGTTTGCGTGGACCTGCGCGCTCATAATATTCGCGGCGGGCACGGTTGCCATCGGCGCGGTCCGCCAGGGGCATGCGCGATTGCATGCTCCGCAGGCTGCGCTCACGCCGTTTCTCGCCGGCCTCAAGCAGGAAGTGCGCGAGCTGTCGGGGAGCCGGTCCTTTCTTTTTCTGTTCGCCACATTGATCGCCTATTTTCTGGCGTATTCCGCGAATGTTTCGCTCGCCCTTTATGCCAGCCGCTACTTCTGGAAGTTCGACAATTTTGCGATTCAGTTGATCCTGATCAGTTCGTCTTTCGGCCCGCTGCTCGGCGCGCCGATCAGCGCCATCGCGTTGCGCTATTTTGAGAAGCGGTCGCTGGAGATCGCCTGCATGCTGATCATTGCCGTATTCCTGATCTGGCCGCCGCTGCTTCAGATTTACGGGCCGATCCATCTTTCCGCCGGCGTAGCAACGGCTGTCTTGATTGCCAACGGCGTTTTCTATGGAACGGCGCTCATGGTCGGCGGCGTGGCATTCCAATCCATGATGGCCGACGCCGCCGACGAGCACGAATTGCTCTTTGGCGTGCGGCGCGAGGGTCTGTTCTTTTCCGGCCTGACCCTGGCCTATAAGGCGGCGTCAGGCCTGGGAGGTTTGATTGCCGGCGTTGCGCTTGATGCGATCGGATTTCCGACCCACCTCGTTGCGGAAGGAGCGACGTCCGCAATCCCGCCGGGCGTGATCGTCAAGCTGGGCCTGATCTCCGGGCCGTTGCCGGCGATTCTCGTGGCGATCGCCCCGGCCTTTCTGCTGGGCTATCGCCTGACGCGAAAGAGACAGGAGGAGATTCTTGCGGCGTTGGAAAAGCGTCGCAAACCGCTCGGCCAAAATTCGCAGGATGCTTCATTTGCGGCGCGCGAATTGGAGCAGTTGGAGAACGTCGAAGCCGCAATCCCGCGCTAGCGCTTACCGCGCGCCGGAAAATCGTGCGCACGTCGCGTTCGATGCGTCCTTCCCATGGGCCATTGCAATTCCGATTTCGGTTCATCGGCGGGCGAGGTCACTTGTGACAAATGACGCTGTCAAACGCGTTATGGCCCTTCAGTCACCCGTTGCTCAAATTCCCGGAACGCTGGGCATCCGACGTTAGTTCGAGACTCCAGTGGCGGCGCTTGCGGGCGCGGAGGGAACAGCAACGGGGGCTTTGCCATGAAACATGGTTTATATCTGACGGCATCCATCATCGCACTACTTTGCGGCGGGACGGCGCAAGCACAAACCGCGCAGCCAGCAACCCAGACCGGCTCGATTGAAGAGGTCGTCGTGACCGCCGAGCGCCGATCCGAGGACCTGATGAAAACGGCGATCTCCGCTGACGTCCTGAGCGGCGACGAACTGCAGAGCCGGGGCGTCTTCAAGGTCGACGATCTGCAATTCATCGCGCCGAGCGTGACGGTCGACGCATTCGGTCAGGGCATCGACTTCGACATACGGGGCATCGGCAAGGGCGAGCACAACTCGGCGACGACGGCCGGCGTCATCACCTATCGCGACGGCGTGGCTACGTTTCCCGGCTATTTCGCCGAAGAGCCGTATTACGACATCCAGAGCATCCAGGTGTTGCGCGGCCCGCAGGGCACATTCGTCGGCCAGAATGCGACCGGTGGCGCGGTCTTCGTCGCCACAAACGATCCGGTCATCGGCGGCGACTATAACGGCTACGGCTACGCCCAATACGGCACCTACAATGACGCGGTCCTGCAAGGGGCCGTGAACATCCCGGTCAGCGACACACTGGCGATCCGCATCGCGTTCGATACCGAGCGCCGCGACAGTTTCTACAACATCAAGGACTGCACCACGAACGCGACGGCGGGACCGGACAATCTCGGCAACACGACGGACCCTGCGTATTTTCCGGCTTATTACATCGGGGCGCCGGATAACTGCCCGCACAGCCAATATGCCGGCTGCAAACACGGCTATAACCCCGGCGATTTGCGATGGGCGGCCGGCCGCTTCAGCCTCTTGTGGAAGCCGACCAGTGCGCTGACCGTTTCGTTCAAGACCGATCTCGATTATCTCGACAGCGGCGCTACCCCCGGCGATGCGTTTACGGACCGCTTCAAGGTTGGAACCTTGGTGCCAACCCTGCCGCAGTTTGGCAGCGCGCCGATTCTGCTGGCCAATACGCAGCACAACGATCCTTTGCACATCACGGCCAACGCGCCGAACATGGCCCTGGATCGGTTCATGCGTTCGATCCTGAAGATCGATTATGTATTTCCCGATGGCATCACGCTGCGTTCGATTTCCGGCTACCAGAAGGGGCAAACGGATTACTCGACCGATCTGGACGGCTCGGATCTCGGCACCATCGCCAATGTGTCGCTGTGGGGGCAGTTGTCGAACGACTACACCTGGTTCGATCGCGTCGACGAAACGATCTATTCGCAAGAACTCAACCTGATCTCTCCCAACGACCAACGCATCACCTGGGTGCTCGGCGCCTATGCGCAGGCGGACCGCTACGACTTCAACAAGCCCTGGAAACTGTGGGCGGGCGTGCCATACGTTCCCCAGAACGGTTCACCGGGATTGGGCGGCCAGTTTGGCGCCTATTCCATCCAGGGCACGCAACCGGCAACCTCGTGGGCGGCGTTCGGACAGATCGCCGCCAAGCTGGTGGACGGTCTGCAACTCCAATTCGGCGGCCGTTGGTCGACGAACCGCGGCCACAACGAGATTCAGATCGAACAATACGGGACGTATATCGAGGCGCACGAAGTCGCCAAGTCCTCCAGCTTCGACTACAAGGCGTCGCTGAACTGGACCATCAACGACAACAACTTCGTCTATGCCTTCATTTCAACCGGCTATAAGCCGGGCGGTCTGAATTTGCCGGTCGCGGCCGGCACGACGGCGACCCCGTTCGGGCCTGAGCATGTGAAGTCCTACGAGACCGGCTGGAAGGCGGCCTTGGCCGACGGTCATGTGCGCACGACATTGGACGCCTATTACAACGACTACAAAGGCTTCCAGGTCATCGTCGAGAACCCGGCGCTGCCGATTTTCCCGACGGAAATCAATGCACCGAACACGACAAAGATCTATGGCGTCGAAGGCGAACTCGATGCGGCGTTCGGAAATTTCTCCGTCACTTCGGGCGTCGGCCTGCTGCATTCCTCGCTCGGCCAGTTCTATGCGGTCGACAGCCGTCTTTATAAGAGCCCGCTGGCGTGTGACGCGGCAACGGGCAACCCGGCGAACCCGTACTGCGCGAGCCTGAAAGGCCATCCGCAGACCTACGCGCCGGACTTTTCCGGCAACATCGGCGTTCAATACATCTTCAACTTACGGAACGGCGACACGATCACGCCACGCGCCAGCTGGTCGTATCAGTCCGGACAATGGGCCACGCTGTTTGACAACAAGCTTCAGGGTGACCGGCTTGGCAATCGCAACCTTTTGGGCGCGCAGCTCGAATGGAACCACGATGGGTGGGTGTGGACGCTATACGGCAGCAATCTGACCGATCGCCACTACATCGTTGCGATGGAATCGACTCTCGACTTCGCCGGCCCGCCGCGGCAGTTCGGCATTCGCTTGCTCAAGACGTTCTAAGAGGTGCTCCCTGGCGCCCCGCCGACTATGCTTGGTCGTCGGCGGGCCGCATTTTCTTTAGGCATAAAGGCTCATGCAATCCTACGCCCTGACGATCGACAAGTTTCTGGAACACGCAGCAAAGTGGTCGCCGCATCGCGAAATCGTCACGGGGAACAGCGGCCGCGTCGGTTACGATCGACTGAGGCAGCGCAGCAATCGTTTGTCGGGTGCGTTGAAGAGGTTGGGGTTGGCCAGGGGTGACAGGGTCGCGACGCTCGCCTGGAACACGCAGCATCATGTCGAAGTGTATTACGGAACGATGGCCGCGGGGTTTGTGTGCCATACGCTCAATCCGCGCCTGACCGTCGCGCATCTGGCCGCGATGGCGAACGAAGCAGAGGATCGCGTGCTGGCGGTGGGCGAAGGGCTTGGCGAGACGGCGCTGGAACTCGTCCGCCTTTGCCCGGCGATCAAGAATGTCATCTTTCTGGACTCGCCCGATGCCGCGCCGCAATCGGTTGCGCATTGCCGGGCGTTTGGATTTGAATCCCTGCTCGCGGACCTCGGTTGCGAGACGCCGTGGGGCGACTTCGACGAAGAAGCGCCTGCCGGGCTTTGCTACACCTCCGGAACGACGGGCGCGCCAAAAGGCGTGCTCTACACCCATCGTTCCAACTACCTGCACACATTGCTTTCGCTGCAGGCCGACGCGTTCGCAATGACGAGGCGGGACTCCATCCTTGTGGGCGTGCCGCTGTTTCACGCCAATGGCTGGGGCTTGCCTTTCGCCGCGCCGGCCGTCGGCGCCAAGCTGGTTTTGCCGGGCCGCCATACCGACGGCGCCTGGCTGGCATCGCTGATCCGCGCGGAAGAGGTGACGATCGCCTGCGGTGTGCAGACGGTTTGGCAAAGACTGGCCGATCATCTCGAAGCCGAGGACGGCGATGTGCCGACGCTGGAACGGATCATCATCGGCGGTTCGAACTGTCCGGATTCGCTGATGCGGCGTCTGGAAGATCGTCTTCAGGCCCGCGTGCAGACCACATGGGGCATGACGGAGCTTTCGCCGGTTGGCACGGTTGCTCCGCCGCGGGGAAATTCCCGCTCTGTCGCGTCCGGGCGCCCGCCCATCGGTGTCGATCTGAAACTGACCGACGCTTCGGGCCAGACGCTCCGCGAACAACGCAATACGGTGGGGCATCTGAAGGTCAAAGGCGCGAGCGTCATCGACCGTTATTTCCGGGCGCCGGTGGATTCACTCGACAGCGAAGGCTATTTCGATACCGGGGACCTGGCGCGGATCGACGACGAGGGCAACCTTACGATCACCGGCCGGGCCAAGGATTTGATCAAGTCCGGCGGCGAATGGATAAATCCTTCGGAGATCGAGACTGTGATCGGGCGCCTTCCGGGCGTGGTGCAGGTCGCCGTCATCGGCAGAAGCGATGAAGCGTGGGGCGAGCGGCCGATCCTGATCGTGGAACCGCAGAGAGGCTGCGTGCTCGATGACGCGCGTTTGCTGGATTCGCTCCGTGGCACTGTCGCCGACTGGTGGATTCCCGATCAGGTGTTCCAGGTTGCGGATATGCCGCTGGCGGCGACCGGCAAGATCGACAAAGCCCGCCTCCGGGCCGAATACGCGGGAGTCTGACGTGGTGCTCCTCACAGCCAATTTTCCGGCCGCAGATGTTGCATCGCCGCCGACGCACGAGGCGCTAACATTGTGCTCCAAAAGACGCCGCGTTCGGATCGCATGATGTTTCCCTTACCGATCACGACCAAGGCTGGCCAAATCAACGGCTATTGTGACAGCCGCTTTCGCGAGATTGCGGACGTCTTCGCCGAGAACTTCGAATCCCGTGACGAAGTCGGCGCCAGCGTCTGCGTCATGATCGGCGGTACCACGGTTGTCGATCTCTGGGGCGGCAAACGGGCAGATGGCACGCCGTGGGAGCGCGACACCGTCTGCGTTGTCTTTTCCTGCACCAAAGGCGCCTCGGCGCTCTGTGCACACATGGCTGCCGACCGCGGTTTGCTGGACTTGGATGCTCCCGTCAGCCGGTACTGGCCGGAATTCGCGCAAAACGGCAAAGAGGACGCCCTGGTCTCCATGATGCTGGACCATTCGGTCGGACTCCCGGGAATTCGGCAGACGCTGAAAGCGGGAGGCGCATGCGACTACGACGACATGGTTCGGTTGCTTGAAGGCGAGGCACCGTTTTGGAAACCCGGAACGCGCCATGGCTATCATGGCCTGACCGCCGCGTGGACGGTTGGCGAAATGGTTCACCGCAGCACCGGAAAACGAATGGGAAAGTTCTTCGTGGACGAGGTTGCCAAGCCGCTGGGCCTCGATTTCTGGATCGGCCTGCCCGCTGAGTTCGAGCCCCGGCTATCCATGATCATGCCGGCGACGACCCGCGATCCGACATCCAGAATGGCCGTCGCGATCGCGGCGGACCCCATGGGGCCTGCGGGACGTTTTGCGCTCAATACCGGCCTCTTCGACGCCAACGACCGCGCGGTGAGGGCCGCCGAGATCGGATCTGCGTCCGGTGTCTCCAATGCCCGCGGGCTGGCGCAGCTCTATGACCCGCTCGCCAACGGCGGCCGGGCGAAAGGCGTGTCGCTCGTCGGACAGGAAAGTCTGCGCCGGATGAGCAGCGTATCCGTGGCCTCACATGAGGATGCCACGTTGATGATACCGACGCGGTTCTCGCTCGGCTTTATGAAGTCTGTCGACAACAGAGCTTTGCCGAACTGCGCCAACTCTTCCCTTCTTTTTTCCGAGGATGCATTCGGCCACGCTGGCAAGGGTGGATCGATCGGGTTCGCGTCTCCCGCGGCGGGAATGAGCTTCGGATATGTGATGAACAGGCAGGGAGACAGCATCTTATTGAACGACCGTGGGCAAAATCTCATTGACGCCGCTTATCGTTGTCTCGGCGAGCGGCGCGGGACAACTGCAGAAGCAAATCCGCCGTAAAGCACCATTGATGCGGCGTGCTTGGCATTTCATCCTTGTCCACACACGATCGGCAATGGGCTGCGATACGGCCGTTCGTTCCGATCGCCCGCGTGCCTTTCCGCTTTCTTACCAGCGCCCGCCGCCAATATAGCGGCGCTAAACCCGCAACCGCACCGGAATCGCGCTCATGATCGGGATGCCGGAATACGGATCGTAGTCGCGATCCACCGGCGAGAGGCGGCCGGTGTTCGATCCCAATTCGAACGGATCGTCGTCTTCGCCGGGATTGCCGCCCCAGGCGTGACTCATGGAGATGCAGCCGGCCTTCACGCCGTCCTCCGCCATCACGATCGCCCGGATGGCGGAGCGATTGGATTCCAACTCAACGATCTGTCCGCTCGCGATGCCTTCGCGCGTCATGTCTGTGGGATTCATGAAAGCGGAATTGTAGCGCACGCGCTTCTTCAGGATCGGATCTTCGTGCCAGCAGGAATTGAGCACGTCATGCAGGCGGCGGCTCACCATGCGATAGGGGAATTGATTGTCGAGTCGCACGCCCGGCGCTTCGGAAATGGCATTGAGTTCCGCCATCATCACCGGATTTCCGATGTCGAGCTTCCCGGTCCAGCCCGCGGGCTTCGGCTGCACCACGAGTTTTGGCCTGTCGAACACATGGCCCGCGCGTCCCTTGGCCTTCACGTCCGCCAGCGGCACCGGCGAATTCTTCGTCAGCATCGCCCATATGTCGTCAGCCGTGTAGCGGCGCGCCATATCGAGGACCGTGCCTTTCTCCTTTGACTCCTTCGGGTCGAGAAGGGACAGGTCCTTGATGCGCAAGGTCACGCCCAGATGCTGCGCAATACCGTAGAGGGCTTCCCATTCCTCGATCACGTCGGAGCCGGCGGGCGGATCCAGGATGGGATCGGAATATTGCGCGTAGGGCAGATGATAGCCCCAGCCGGGCCCGAAATTGCCCAGCGTTTCGTTCAGCATGCTTGGCGAGGCGAATTCAAAGGGCAGCTTGGGCGCAATGACGTAATGCGCAAGCTTCGACGTTGCCGACATATGCGGATCGAAGGTGACGAGAAGCTCCAGCGCCTTCATCGCCTCGAATGTCTTGAGCTGGTCCGGCCATGCTACCATGGGATTGCCGCCGAACACGAACAACGCTTTCACCTGGCCTTCGCCCGGCATGAGGATCTCATCCGCTGCCGCGGCAGTGGGCAGGCCGGATGCGCATTCGGTGAGGCCGCGCACGCGCATCCTTTCGCCGAAGCCGAATGCGGGGAACGGACCGGGGCTTGCCGCGATGGCCGGGAAGCGGTTCACCAGCACGCCGGGATTGGCGACAACGTCTCCGGCCCGCGACCAGAATCCGCGCAGCGTGGTCAGTGTCTTCACGAAATATTCGACGAGATTGCCATGGCCCGACATGTTGGCGCCGGTGCCCGCCGACACTGCGCCGCGCGGCGCGTGGCCGAATAGGCGTGCGGCACGCACAAGATCGTCCGCTTTCACATCGGCGCGTTCTTCCACGACGTCTGGCGTGAACGGCTCGACGGCCTTGCGCAGCGCGTCGAAGCCAACGCTTTCGTTTTCCACGAAGCTGCGGTCGATCAGGTTTTCATGGATCAGGATGCGCGCGATGCCGGCCAGCACCGCCGGATCTTCGCCCGGTTTCAGTTGAAGATGGATGTCGGCCTGTTCGGCGCTGTCGGTGCGGCGCGGATCGATCACGATCAGCTTCATGCCGCGCTTCCTGGCTTCGTGAAGCTGCCGCGCCGGATTGGCGCCCAACCCGCCGTTCATGGACACGATGGGATTTGTGCCGATCAGCATCAGCACATCCCACGCACCGATAGGCGGAACGCCTGCGAGCCATGGCCCGTGCAGTCCGGCGGAGATTCCCTTGCCGGGCTGGTCGATGGTGACGCTGGTGAACATCATCGGCGAGCCGACGGCTTCGAGCAGCGCGTAAGAGAACGCCTGCGTCGCATAGTTGTTGTAGCCATGCGTGCCGATATATCCGGCGACCGCGCGCGGTCCGTACGCGGCGATCAGCGTTTTCATCTTCCCGGCGATCTCGGCAATAGCGTCCGTTACCGGAATGGCGCGGTGGCTTCCATCCGGCATGCGCTTCTGCGTGTGCAGAAGCCGCGAAGGCAGGGTGTGATAGCTGGCGAGCTGGCGGCCCTTCACGCAGGAATAGCCGTGATAGATCGGGTTGTCCTTGTCGCCGTGGATTTTCGCAGGCTTGCCGTCCTCGAAATCCACCAGCAGCCCGCATTGCACATGGCAGGCGCGGCACAGCACGGGTTTGCGCTCGACGGCCATGTAAAGGCTCCCACAAAGAAACGGTCAGATAATCCTGTTTCAAACCAACATGACTTTTATTACTCTAGCCGGGGTTTTCGCGAGGGCAAGCGCGAATGGCGGGAACGCTCGGTGTCGTTCTGTCCGGGCGGGGCGTCGCGGCGCTTCGGCGGCGGCAACAAGGCGCTGGCGTTGTTGTCCGAAACGCCCCTGATCGCCTGGGTTCTGGAACGATTGAAACGGCAGGTCGATGCCGTCGCGATCAACGCGAATGGCGAAACCGCCTGCTATGAAGGTTTCGGTTATCCGGTCTTCACCGATGCCGGCCCCACGCAGGATGGACCGGTCGCCGGTATTCTCGCGGCGCTGCGATATGCGGCGCAATTCGGTTTTCGCGATGTCATGACCGTGCCTTGCGATGCACCGCTCATCCCCGCCGATCTCGCGGAACGATTGCGCGCGGCCCGCGGTCCTGCGTCTTGTGCCTTTGCGATGGTGGAAGGGAAACTCAATCCGGTCTTCGCGCTTTACCGCACGGACCTTTGCGCCGCGGTGGCCGAGGCTTTCGATAAGGGCATCCGCGCGCCGCGCGAACTCGCCGACCTGCTGGATGCAAATTTTGCGGTTTTCACGGGCGAAGAAGCGCGCGCGCTGGCGGATATCGACACATCCATGGACCTTGCCATGTTCCTGCGCTCACGGCTTGCGAACTAGAACATCCTCGATCTTTTCGCCCGCGTCGTAACGCGCCTGCAGCTTCGCCATGTTCTCGATCGACCAGGGATCGCGGAACAGGGTTTGTGCGATCTCCTGATCGTTGTCGAGCGCGGCGGAGAGCGGCATGTCTTCGCCCTCGCGCAGCATGCGCTTCATACCCGCCAGCGCGTGCGGCGGTAGGGAAGCCAGATGCGCGGCCATGTCCAGCGCGGTCTTCACCGCCATGCCTTTGGGAACGAGGCGATTGATGCCGCCGAGTGCATGGATGCGCTCCGCGCTGACCGGCAAACCGGTGAGAACCATTTCCGCTGCCGCCGTGCGGCCGATCAGGCGGCGCAAGCGGCTGGTGCCGCCGATGCCGGTGCCCACACCAATGATGACTTCGGGCTGACTGAACAGCACGCCGGTTTCCGCGATGCGCAGATCGCAGGCCCAGCCAAGCTCGCAACCGCCGCCGGACGTATTGCCGGAGATCGCGGCGATGGTGACGACATCGGTCTGCGCCAGTTCCTGCGGCGCGCGAAACCATCCGGAGGGTTCGGCGCTGGCAGGCTTGCCCTGAAACAGATTTCCCAGATCGCCCAGATGCGCATGGTTCAACCACGCGCCGGGAACGCCGCTGGCCAGCACGCTGACCCGCGCGCCCTGCTCGCGCGATTTTGCCAAAGTGTCCGCCAGGGCGCTGACGGTTGCGAAGGTGATGTTGTGGTTGGGAACGGCGGCATCGTTCACCGTCACCAGCGCCACGCCCTCATGTGGCCATTCGAGCGTGACGGTGTTGCCCATGCGGTTATGCCTTCGTGAAGAAATCCGCGCGCGGGCGGCCGTCCGGATCGTAGACCGGCTCGCAATGATCGACACGGTATTTCTGCGTGACGGCGTTCACGATTCCCACCCCCTGCAGATGCGCCAGCATGGAGCGATAGGGTTGTCCCGCCAGATGCGCGGCGAGGTCGGGCTGGCTTTCCCATTCCTCGAACACGCGGATGCGGCCGGGTATGCCGAGATCGGCGGTCCAGGAATATTCGATGCAACCTTGTTCGGCGAGTGCTTGCTCGATGAACGGCCGTGCGTCCTTCAAGGCCCGCTCGCGCTTTTCCGGCGCGACATCGACCGCGCCCGCAATCACGATGCGCATGGATTTCTCCGTTCAGCTTTCGTTGAGGATGCGGTAGGTGCGAGACTGGAATAGCCATTGGCCGTTTTGCTTTACCAGCCGATCGTCATATTGCCCCACGACACGCCGCGCCTTGCCGCCGGTTTCGACGAGAAATTCCAGCGTATAGACGCGCACTTCCGCGGTGTCGCCATGGATGGCGATGGCGCCAGGATTGCCGAAGAAAGAAACGAAGGAAAATCCCGCCATCGCCTCGCGCCACATCGCCACGATATTCGCTTTGCCTTTTACTTGCGCGCCCATCAGGCTCCAGACGCTGTCTTCCGCCCAGTTCGCGCCCCATACGGTTTCATCGCGCTGAAACACGGCATCGGCGTAGCTTTCGATGCGCTCGCGGATGGCGAGGCGATCTTCCGGCGATCCTGCGAACGCCATGATCAGGCGGCTCCCATTGCCTTCATCACCGATGCCTGGATTTCGTCGCGGTTGGGATTGCGGCGCAGGGTCAGGCCGCCATTCACCTGCAGGTTCTGGCCGGTCATGAAGCATTCGTCGCTGGCGAGCCATGCGCAGGCGGCGGCGATGTCGTCGGAGGTGCCGACGCGGCCCAGCGGATAAGCCGACGCGAAGGCTTCGAACAGTCCCGGCGTCGCTTTGGCCTGCGCCGTCATCGGCGTGTCGGTGATGCCGGGCGAGACGGAATTGGCGCGGATGCCTTTCGCCCCGAATTCGTTGGCGACACAGCGCACGACATGGTCGATCCCGGCCTTGGTGCCCATATAGGCGGCGTGATCGTTCAGCATGATGGTCGCGGTGGCCGAGCTGATCTGGATGAGCGATCCGCCGCGATCCATGTTCGCGGCCATCACTTGCAGGAACTGGAATGGGCCTTTGAACTGAAGGTCCGTCATCGCATTGAGTTCGGTTTCGGTGGTTTCGAGGAAGGGCTTCAGCAGTCCCCAGCCTGTCGCATTCACCGCGATGTCGATGGCGCCGAAACGATTCTTTGTGAAGGCTGCGAGGGCTTCGATATCCGCGCGTTTGGTGATGTCGCAGACGCAGGCCGCGCCGCCGATGGATTTGGCGAAGCGTTCCAACTCGCCCTTGTTCCGTCCCGCGGCGACGACGGAGGCGCCGTCCCTGGCGAAGCGCGTGGCGATATGCTGGGCCATGTTGTCCTTGCCCGCGGCGCCCAGAACGATCGCCGTCTTGCCGCTCAGATTCGCCATGCCGTCTCTCCCGTCCGTCAGTCTTTTTTCTTGTTGGTGCGGTAATCGCCAAAATCGCCATCGCGCGCATCGAGGCCGGCTTTCACGCCCTCGCGGAATTTGCCGAAGGTCTCGCGCGAGGCTTCGGTGGTGAGCGCCAGCGCCTGAAGCTCCGTGCCGGCGCGAATGGCGGCGCGCAGGCCCATGATCTCCATGGCGCGATGCACGCTGCGCTTGTTCATCTGCTGCACATCCGGCGCGATTTTGGCCACGCGCTCCGCGACGGCGAGCACTTCTTCTTCCAGCTTGTCGGCGGGGAAGGCGCGATTGGCGAAACCGACGCGCACCGCTTCGGCGCCGCTGATCGCATCGCCGGTGAGCATCATCTCCATCGCGGGACGCAGGCCGCAGAGCCATGCGTGGAACTGGTTGTCCGGTGGGCTCATCATGCGCACCGGCGGATAACCGATCTGCGCATCCTCCGCGACGTAAACCAGATCGCAGGCCGTCGCGAGTTCCGATCCGCCCGCGAGACACCAGCCATGCACCTGCGCGATCACCGGTTTGGCGAGATCCCAGACTCGGAAGCAGCCTTCCACCACATGCCGCGCCCATTCGCCCGCGCCGCCCGCGGTGTGAAAGGGAAGACCCTGCACATGCCGCCCGTTCTCCCGCGACAAATCGTATCCGGCGGAAAAGCAGGCACCGGCGCCGCGCAGAACGGTCACGCGCACATCCTTGTCGCGGTCGGCGGCATCGAGCGCCTCGAAGATCGCGCCGCGCAGATGATTGGAGAGTGCATTGCGCTTGTCCGGCCGGTTCAATGTCAGCCGCCGTACATAAGGGCGGGGATTGTCGATCAACAGAAGGGACGCGTCGGCCATGGCTTGTCTCCCGGAAACAGCTTCCACCGCCCGCGACAAGAAAACAAGCACGCTTGCTTTTTTCAGACGCGGGGGTAGGCTTTGTGCAAGAAAAGCATGATCGGCGGCCAGCGCCGAGGAGGAAGTCGATGCCCGACAAGCAGGATGAGACCCCGGCGCCTGGAACCGCGCGCTGCCCCGGCGAAAGCTGGGACGACCTCGTCAGGGCGGATTCGATCGGCGTTCCCGAATTCCTGAAGAAGGAAAGCTACGAATATCTCGGCTCCGAGCCGCTCGCGACCGCGCGCTACACCAGCCCCGATTTCTTCCGGCAGGAAGTCGAGAAGATGTGGCCGAACGTGTGGCAGTTCGCGGCGCGCGAAGAAGACATGCCCGATCCGGGCGACGTCGTCGTCTATGAGAACGCGGGCCGCTCCTATCTGGTGACGCGGCAGGACGACGGCAGCGTGCGCGCCTTCCACAATGTCTGCCTGCATCGCGGCCGCAAGCTGCGGCTGGAGTCCGGTTACTCCAAGGATTTCAAATGCCCGTTCCACGGTTTCACCTGGAACACGAACGGATCGCTCAAGGAAATTCCCTGCCGCTGGGATTTCGGCCATCTGACAGATGAGAAGATGAAGCTGCCGGAAGCGCGCGTGGGGCGCTGGGGCGGCTACATTTTCGTTTGCGAGAACAATACGGGCGTGTCGCTGGAGGAATATCTCGCGCCGCTGCCAGAGCATTTCAAGCGCTGGAAGCATGAAGACTGCGTGACCGTGATCCATGTCGGCAAGGTGATCCGCGCGAACTGGAAGGCGGTGTCGGAAGCGTTCATGGAGGCGTGGCACTCCGTCGTCACCCATCCGCAGATCCTGCCGTTCACGGGCGATGCCAACACGTTCTATGCGACGTGGGGCGACAATGTGAATCTCGCGCTGACGCCGTTCGCCGTGATGTCGCCGCACATCGATCAGAGCGCGCATCCGCAACAATGGATCGTGGACGAATTCCTGAAATATAACGGCCGCGCGGGCGGCCCCGATCTCAAGGTGCAGGTGCCGGAAGGCGAGACCGCGCGCAAGGCGATGGCCGCGGCCAACCGCAAGCGCTATCAGGATTCCACGGGCCACGATCACAGCCACGCTTCGGACGCGGAACTGCTGGACGCGCTCGTCTATAATGTGTTTCCGAATTTCGCACCGTGGGGCGGGTTCATGCCCAACATCGTCTATCGCTGGCGCCCCTGGCCCGATCAGGACGCGACGCTGATGGAAGTGCGCATCCTGCAGCGCATTCCGCCCGGACAGAAGAAGCCGCGTTCGGTGCCGATGAACCTGCTGCGCGAAGACCAGACATGGACCGCCGCGACGGAGCTTGGCACGCTCGCCAATGTGTTCGATCAGGACATGGCGAATCTTCCTTATGTGCAGGATGGCCTGAAGGTCTCCAAGACCGGGCAGGTCAATCTGGGCGACTATCAGGAAATCCGCATCCGCCAGTTCCACCGCACGCTCGACAAATATCTCGCCGCGCGCTGAACGCCTGTTGCGTTAAAGGACCGCCATGAGCGACGTCATTCCCATCCGCATGCCCAAATGGGGCCTTTCCATGCAGGAAGGCACCATTGTGAACTGGTGGAAGGAAGAGGGCGCGGTGATCGCGGAAGGCGATGAGCTTGTCGATATCGAGACGTCGAAGATCACCAATGTGTTCGAAGCGCCGCAGGGCGGCACCTTGCGCCGCATCGTGGCGCAACAGGGCGAAACGCTTCCCGTGGGCGCGCTGATCGGCGTGGTCGCGGGCAGCGATGTGAGCGACGCCGATCTCGACGTGTTCGTGAAGGACTTCCAGGCGAATTTCAAACCCGGCGAAGACGACGGCGAAAGTACGGGCGGCCTCGCCGTCTCGAATGTCGATGCAGGTGGCCGCACGATCCGCGTGGGCCGCATGGGCGAAGGCGACGGCACGCCGGTTGTGGTGCTGCACGGCTTCTCGGGCGACATGAACAACTGGCTGTTCAACATCGACGCGCTGGCGGCGAAAGCGTCCGTGATCGCCATCGATCTGCCCGGTCATGGTGGATCGTCGAAGGATGTCGGCGACGGATCGCTGGCCACTTTGGCGAAAGCGGTGAGCGATACGCTCGCGGCGCTCGGCGTCGGCAAGATCCATCTCGCCGGTCATTCGCTCGGCGCGGCGGTGGCGGCGCGCTTTGCGGCGGACGATCCGGCGCGCGTGGCGTCGCTGACGCTGATCGCGCCCGCGCTGTTTCCGGGCACGAAAGCCTCCGAGGAATTCCTCACCGGCGTGGTCGAAGCGCAGCGGGCGCGCGACTTGAAGCCTTATGTCGAAATGCTGTTTGCCGATCCTTCTCTTGTCACCAAGGACATGCTGGAGGACATGGTGAAGTATAAGCGGCTCGATGGCGTGGAAGAGGCGTTGAGCATCCTGCGCGACCGGCTGGTGAGTGCGGCCGATGCCGCATCGCTTGTTGTCGATCTGAAGAAGATACCGGCCGCGACGGTGATTGCGTCCAAGGCCGACCAGATCGTCGGCGCGCCGGATGCGGGCGCACTTCCGCTGGGCTTCAAGGTGGTATGGATCGACGGCGCGGGCCACATGCCGCATCTGGAAAAGGCGGGCGATGTGAACGCGCTTCTGGTGGATGCGCTCGGCTGATTATTTCCGCTTGGCGGGAACCTTCACGTCGCCCTGGCGGATCGCCAGCAGCATCTTGCCTACGAAATCGCGAAGCTGGCGGCGGCGGGATTCGCTGGCCCAGATATCGCGGTTGAGCAGAAGCCCCTCGATGGCGGCGATGCAAAAGTCCATCGCGAACAGATAGCGCTCATGCTCCTTCTGCCATTCGGGGAAGGCCTTGATGACTTCCTCGCGCTCGATCTGGTCGTAGCGGCGCGCCTTCGGCAGGAATATCTCACGCAGTTCTTCGTCCGTGCGAGCCGCCATGGACAGTTCGAGATAGGCGGAGAACTCGCGCGTCAAAAGACTGTCCCAATAGCGCTCGACGCCGGCGACATCCTCCACGCGCTGCCGTTCGCTCAGGGATTTGATGCGCTCGATAAATCGCTCCATGCGCTTGTAGAACGTGTAGTCGATGACGGAGGCGATCAATTCCTGCTTGGTCGCGTAGTGGTGCAGCATCGCGCCGCGCGAAATTTCGGCCACTTGCGCGATGAGCTGCGTGGTGGTGCGGGCGTAACCGTATTTCTCCAGGCAATCGATCGCGGCTTCGAGAATGGCGATGCGGGTCTGCGCGCTCTTGCGTTGCTGCCAGCCGGCGCCTTCGGGCGAGAGTCCTTCCGGCTCCAGCTCCGCCAGCGCCTTGGCGCCCATCTCCTTCATGTCCATCGAAACCAGCCTTCGTGCTCGAAACAAACCGGTTATTCGAACTGTTTATACAAGTCAAAGGCCAAGCGCGAGCCGCGCCAAAATGTTGCGCTGAACTTCGCTGGAGCCGCCGTAAATCGTCGCCGCGCGGGTGTTCAGATAGCGGGCGCCGACGGTGGCTGCGTAGTCCGGGCCGATGGGCGATTCGTTTGCGCCTTCGCCCAGCGCCGTGCGCTGGTCCGGCTGGGCGTAGAATCCGATGGCTTCCAGCGCCAGTTCCGTCACGGACTGCATCGTTTCGGTGCCCTTGAGCTTGAGCATCGAGGCGGCGGAGTCGCCGGTGTTTCCCCCTGTGGAAAGCTGGGAAATGATCCGCCGCTCGGTGAAATCCACCGCCGCCAGTTCGATTTCCACGGAAGAGATTTTGCGGCGGAAATTTCCGTCGTCCCATAACGCGCCGCCGCTGCCATTGCTTTCGGCTTTCGCGATGGCGTGGACCGCGCGCAGGGCGCCGCGAATGCGCGAGGCGAAGGCGTGGCCGCGTTCGAACTCCAGCAGATATTTCGCCACCGTCCAGCCATCGTTTTCCTTGCCGACGCGGTTGGACGCGGGAATGCGGACATTGTCGAAGAATACCTGATTCACCTCATGCTCGCCGCTCATGGTGATGATCGGCTTGATGGTGATGCCCGGCGTTTTCATGTCGAGCAGCAGGAAGGTGATGCCCTGTTGCGGCTTGCCGCTGTTGTCGGTGCGCACCAGCAGGAACATCCAGTTCGCGTATTGCGCGTGCGTGGTCCAGATCTTGGTGCCGTTGACGACATAGTCGTCGCCGTCGCGCACCGCGCGGCATTGCAGGCTGGCGAGATCGGAGCCGGAGCCCGGCTCCGAATAGCCCTGGCACCAATAATTCTCGCCGGAAAGAATGCGCGGCAGGTGCCAGGCTTTCTGTTCGTCGCTGCCATAGCCCATCAGCACGGGGCCGCACATCTGCAGGCCCATCGCGGGCAGGGCGGGCGTTCCGGCTTCGGCGCATTCGCTGTCAAAGATGTAGCGCTGCACGGTGTTCCAACCGGTGCCGCCATATTCCTTCGGCCATGACGGCGCGACCCAGCCCTTTTCATAAAGGATGCGATGCCAGCGCCGGTTCACGGATGCTTCGGCGAACACGCCGGCCTGCCGCTTCGTCGCCTCGCGCAACGCCGGCGTGAAGGCGGTTGCCAGAAATTCGCGGACCTCGTCGCGGAAAGCGGCATCGGCGGGGGCGAGTGCGAGATCCATGGGCATCCCAAATAATAATGACGCCGGACTTGCGGGCCGACGCCAAAAGAATTCTAGTATGAAAAAAACAATCTGTCCTGTTTAATAATTGGAGGAAGCGATGGATCTGGGGTTGAAAGGGCTGAAGGCCGTTCTCGCCGGTGCGAGCAAAGGCATCGGACGTGCAACGGCGCTGGCGCTCGCGGGCGAAGGCGTTGACGTAGCGATCTGCGCGCGCGGCAAAGACGCCGTCGACAAGACCGTCGCCGATATCAAGGCCAAGGGCGTGAAGGCGAGCGGACAATCCATCGATCTTGCGAACGCCACCGCTTATACCGGATGGATCAAGAGCGCCGCCGAAGAGCTTGGCGGTTGCGACATCTTCATTTCCTTCGCCTCTGCCGGCGGCGGCCCCGCCAGCGAGGAAACCTGGAAGAAGGTTTTCGATCTCGACCTGATGTCCACCTTCCGCGGCATCCAGGCGGCGCTGCCGTTCCTGGAAAAATCCAAGGCCGGTTCCATCGTGGCGATTTCCACTACGGCGGCGCTGGAAGAATTTCTCGGACCACAGGCCTACAACGCGATGAAAGCGGCGGTGATCAATCACGCCGCAGCCATGGCACAGGCATTGGCGCCCAAGGGCATCCGCGTGAACACGGTGTCGCCCGGCCCGATCTATATCGACGGCGGATCGTGGGACATGGTCAAGACGCACATGACGCCGATCTACGACATGACGCTCAAGGGCATACCGATGGGCCGATTGGGCAATGCGGAAGAGGTGGCGCGCGCGATCGCCTTCATCGCCTCGCCGGCCTGCCGCTTCATGACGGGCACCAATGTCGTGATCGACGGCGGCTTCACCAAGCGCGTTCAATACTAGGCCTGCGCCATGACGGAAAAGCGCAAGATCAAAGTCGCGCTGGTCGCGGCGGGGAAATATCACGACATCGACTTCGCGCGGCTGGAGCTTCTGAAGCTCCTTGCCGAGGACGAGCGCGTGCGCGTGCGCGTGTTCGAGGATTATTCGAATATCGCCGCCATCCGCGAGAGCGATTTCCTGATCACCTATACCTGCGATGTGATGCCGAGGCTGGACGAGCAGGAAGCCTTGCGCGCCTATGTGGAGGGCGGCGGCCGCTGGTATGCGTTGCACGGCACCAACTCGATCTTGCGCTTCCTGGCGGACGGGCGGGTGGACAGCCCGCGCTGGGCGCCGCATTTCATGGAAACGCTGGGCAGCATGTTCATCGCCCATCCGCCCATCGCGCCTTACAAGGTGACGGTGGCCGATCCGTCGCATCCGCTGGTGAAAGACGTGAAGCCGTTCGAGACCAACGACGAACTTTATCTCTCCGAGACCTACGGCAAGCTGCATGTTCTGCTGGAGACGGAGTTCGAAGGCGAGGCGACGGGCTTTGTCGAGAAAGACTGGAAGAAGGCGAAGCATCCCGTCTTCTATCTGCACCCCGTCGGCAAGGGCGCGGTGCTGTATCTGACGCTGGGCCATTGCCGCGGGCATTACGACATGCATCCGCTGATGGACTTCTATCCGCAGGTCGAGCGCTGCGCCTGGGATCTGCCGGTGTTCCACGATCTTTTGCGGCGCGGCATCGCCTGGGCGAAGGAGCGGACGGCATGACCACCTATCTGCACGTTACGCTCGAAGTCGATGCGGCGGGGATGGCGCGCTTCATCGAGACGATGGGCGAGGCGGTATCGCTGCTGGAAGGCTGGGGCTGGAAGTTGCAAGGCGCGTTCATCCAGCGCACCGGCAAGCTTAACACGGTGATCGACGTGTGGGAGCTTGAGAATTTCGCGCATTTCGATCTGGGGCTTCAGAAATTCCGGGTGCATCCGCGCTTTGCGGCGATCAAGACGGTGCTTGATGAGACGGTGAAGAGCGAGACCATCGTCTTCGCCGACCGCGCGCCCTATATGCATTGAAAAGATCGCCCGTGCTCGCGCACGGGCGACAAGGAGGGTTCCCAAATCCTTCAAGCCATCTGCTTCTGGAAATCGGCGAGATCGAAATAGTCGCGCCACGCCGAGATCAAGCCGTCCCGGAATTCAAAGGTTCCCATCACGGGCAGCGAAATCGTCTTCGGTCCCATCACGAACACATCGGTGCGCTCGGTGAGCACTGTGCCCGCGACATTTTCCGCGATGTGATGCACCGTCCATTCCACGCGCGTGGCACCGGCGAGGAACGGCGCGATGAACGCGCGGATCGCATCGCGGCCTTTCAGGGCCTGCATCGGGATATTGTGATAGAGGGCATCCGGCGCGAGTCCGGCGAGAATCGCCTCGACGTCGCGGGCTTCCCACGCGGCGATGAACGCCTTCACGCGATCGGTGTTGGTCATGGCTTTTCCGGATCGAAGGCGATGTGCAGTTCCAGCACGCCGCGCAAGAGGATGTTGGGGCTATAGCGGAACGAGTTCTTTCCGGCGGCCAGCTTCAGGTTCTTCAGCCGGTCGAGCAGGATCGGAAATGCGATGGTCATTTCCTTGCGGGCGAGCTGCGAGCCGATGCAGGTGTGAATGCCCGCGCCGAACGCGAGGTGCGTCTTGGCGTTCTCGCGCGTCACATCGAACGCATCCGCATTGGGGAAATGCGCGTCATCACGGTTGCCGGAGCCGTAGCGCAGAAGGATGAGGTCGTTCTTCTTGATGGGCACGCCGCCGATCTCCGCATCCTGTGTCGCGACGCGCCACATATTGTTGGTGGGCGTGAGATAGCGCAGCGTCTCTTCCACGAAATTCGGCACCAGCGACGGATCGGCTTTCAGCTTCGCCATCTGATCGGGATTGCCGATGAGGTAATAAAGCCCGGCGGTCAGCGTGTGCGCCGTGGTCTCGTTCCCGGCGACGAGAAGCTGCTGCAGGATCGAGAGAAGCTCGGAATAATCCATCTTGCGCGGGTCGTCTTCCTCGGCGAGGTCGGCATGGACGAGATCGGAAATGATGTCCTCCGTCGGCTTTGCGCGCTTTTCTTCGATCTTCTCGATGAAATATTTCTGGAACTCCACGATTTTGCGCGCCGCGTCGATGCGTGCCGCCTTGTCGGCGATGCCGCCCAGTTGCGCGACGAAAGCCTCCGACCATTGGTGGAAGCGGTCCATGTCGGCGCGCGGAACGCCCAGCGCGTCGGCGATCACCGTCATCGGCAAATGCGCCGCGAAGGCCGATTTGAACTCGCAATGGCCGTCTTTCGCGAAACCGTCGATCAGCGCGTTCGTGACCTGCGCCACATATTCACCCATGCCTTCGACGCGCTTGTAGGTGAACGCCTTCATGCCGAGCTTGCGGTAGCGTGTGTGCTCCGGCGGATCGGCCGTCAGCATCGTGTTCTTGACGATGATGCCTTCCTTCAGAATCGCCAGTTCGTCGGGATCGATCTGGGTGGTGCTGCCGGAGCGGAGCTGCTCGCTGAAATTGTTGGAGATGATCTTCGGTTGCGTATTGACCTTGGTGATGAGTTCGAAGGTCGAAACCGATACGATCCCGGTGTTGGGGTCGCGATAGACCGGCGCCTCGCTGCGCAGCCGTGCGAAATAGGGGTAGGGGTCCTGCAGGATGGCGGGATCGAAAGCGTTGATCTCGTGCAGGGGGCATTTCGCCATGTCGCGCGCGGGTTCTGACATCGTGGGCTCCTAGGCCAGAAAGCCGCCATCGACCGGCAGGTCGATGCCGGTGATGTAGCTGGATTGATCGGATGCGAGGAATGCAATGGCGTCCGCCGGTTCGTGCGGCTTTCCCAGCCGCTTCATCGGATGCGCGGACGCGAAGCCCTCGATCACCGCTTCGCGCGTTCCGCCCGCAGCGATTCCAGCCGCGATATAGCCTTCCACCATTTCGGTGTGGATGGCGCCGGGCAGGATGGCGTTGACGCGGATGTCATATCCCTGTTCGGCGCAATGCAGCGCCACCGCGCGCGTCAGCATGCGCACGCCGCCCTTGGATGCGCTGTAGGATACGAAGATCGCGCCCGCTTTCGCGCCCAGCGTGGAGGCGACGTTGACGATAGCCGCGCCCTTCTGCCCCTTGAGCGCCGCCACGCCGAATTTGCAGCCGAGGAACGTGCCTTCCAAGTTGATCGCAATGGTGCGGCGAAAGCCCTCGAAGCTTTCCTGCTCGATCGTGGCCGGCACCGAAATGCCTGCGGAGTTGACGACCGTTGTCAGTCCGCCGAAACGCTTGATGGCGGCATCCATGGCGGTGCGCCATGATTCTTCCGATGTGACGTCGAGATGGACGTAGAACGCGGCATCGCCAAAGTCGCGCGCGAGGGCTTTGCCCTTGTCGTCCTGGATATCGGCCATGACGACCCGCGCGCCTTCGCTCACGAACCGCCGCGCGGCCGCGGCGCCAATTCCGCTCGCCCCCCCGCTGATGAACGCGGTTTTTCCATTGAGTGCCATGTGCTTGTCGCGCCTCCCACGGATGGCG
>JAFECN010000191.1 GCA_018242145.1 Pseudomonadota bacterium | reverse complement strand
CGTCCCACGTTTAATGACGATTGATCGTCCAGGGGCCTGGGCCGGCGGCGGCGATGTAGAGGAAGACGAAGCAATACAGGATCGCTTCGCCGCCGCCATTGTTGGCCGGAAGCAATCCGCCGCTGGCGGCATGCACCATCCAATAGGCGATGGCCATTTCGCCGGAGGCGATGAAGGCGGCGATGCGGCTGAACAGGCCCAGCACGATCAGCGCGCCACCCACCAGCTCGATGATGCCCGCCGCCATGATCATGGGCGACAAATGGTCGAACATCGGGTTGTGCGGAAAGCCCAGAAGCTTGGATGTGCCGTGTTCCAGGAACAGAAGCCCTGTGACGATGCGCAGAATGCTGAGCAGCATGGGTGCGTATTTGTCCAGAAATGTCATGACGGTTCCCCTTGACGTTGTGGGGTCACCATAGCGCGAGTCGGCTACAATCCCGCCGCGATTGAGGTGCAATCATGTCCGAACCCGGAATCCCCAAAGGGCGGCCAAGGCATTGGCTGGAATATATTTCGACCGCCTTCGCCGTGGTTATCTCGCTCATCTCGCTGTGGGTCGCGATCGAAACCGAGCGCGCCAACCGGCAGATGGTGGCCGCTTCGTCGTGGCCGATGCTGCAGGTCGGCAGCAGCAGCGTGGACGACAAGGGAAATTCGGTGATCCTGTTCCGGGTTACCAATGCCGGTGTCGGTCCCGCCAAGGTCCGGAGTTTCGAACTTTTCTACAAGAAGAAGCCCATGACCGGCGCGGTGCAACTCATCAAAACCTGTTGCAAACCGGACTTCGACCGCTCCGCGCCCCAAGAAGAAGACCGGAAGGATTTCTTCATCACCGGCGGCGTTCCCGGCAACGTCATTCGCGCGGGCGAAACCGATACCTTCATGCAGATGGGGCTTGGCACCAGTAACGAAGCGGTGTGGCGCGCGCTCAACACGGCCCGCAACAACGATATCACCTATCGCATCTGCTATTGCTCGGTCTTCGACGAATGCTGGCTGAACACGGTGAAGGGTCGCAACCAGCTCGATCCCGCGCCGGTCGACAAATGCCCGGTGCCGAAAGTGCCCTATGTCGAATAACGCGGCGGTCGCCGATCAGCGGTTGAAACGCATCCAGGCGATGTAGCGGCGGAATTGTGCGCTGGTAAGGCTATCCGCCACCGCGGCGGCTTCGGCTTCGAAGAAGCGCAGGATGCTGGCGGCGAACCACGTGACGGCACCGGCGGCGCCGGCTTCCAGCTCGGCGATGCGCGCGAGCGGCAGATGCTCGCGGGTGGCGATGAGATGCGCGGCCTGTGCGGCTTCCAGCGGCGACATGGCGAATCCTCCCGATTCGGCAGGGAGGATAGCGCAGGCCTGTTAAACTTCCGTTGCGGCGTCGGCGCAAATATCGGTTAACTCAGCGCTTCGCCTTGTGGCGTTCGAGGAAATGTTCGAGCCAGTGGATGTTGTAGTCGCCGTTGATGATGTCCGGGTCGCGGATCAGTTCCTGGAACAGCGGCACGGTGGTCTCGATACCGCCGACGACCAGTTCGTCCAGGGCGCGCTTGAGGCGCATCAGGCATTCGTTGCGGTTGCGGCCATGGACGATGAGCTTGCCCGCCAGTGAATCGTAATAGGGCGGCAGGCGGTAGCCGTCATACATGGCGCTGTCGAAGCGCACGCCGAGGCCGCCGGGGGCGTGGAACGCCGTGATCGCGCCGGGCGAGGGCACGAAGGTGAACGGGTTCTCCGCGTTGATGCGGCATTCGATGGCGTGGCCCGCGAAGGTCACGTCGTCCTGCTTCAGCTCCAGCGCGCCGCCGTCCGCGATGCGGATCTGTTCGCGCACGATGTCGATGCCGGTGATGGCTTCCGTCACCGGATGCTCCACCTGCAGGCGGGTGTTCATCTCGATGAAATAGAACTGGCCGTCCTCGAACAGAAACTCGATGGTGCCCGCGCCGAGATAGCCGAGCTTCTTGAGCGCCTTCGTCACCACCGCGCCGATGTCGTCGCGCTGTTTGGCATTGAGGGCAGGGGAGCCCGCTTCTTCCCAGACCTTCTGGTGGCGGCGTTGCAGCGAGCAATCACGCTCGCCCAGATGGATCACGTTGCCATGGCTGTCGGCCAGCACCTGGATTTCGATGTGGCGTGGCCTCTGGAGATATTTCTCCATGTAAACCTGATCATTGGCGAAAGCGGTTTTCGCTTCCTGCCGCGCGGTGGCGAGCGCCAACGGCAGATCCGCCGCCGTTTGCGCCACTTTCATGCCGCGTCCGCCGCCGCCCGCCGTCGCCTTGATGAGAACCGGATAGCCGATCTTGGCGGCGACTTCGGCGGCATCTTCATCGCTCACCGCGCCGCCACTGCCGGGCACCGTCGGGATGCCGACTTCTTTCACGGCTTTGATGGCGGTGATCTTGTCGCCCATCATGCGGATGTGGTCGGGCGTGGGACCAATGAAGGTGATGCCGTGCTCTTTCACGATCTCCGCGAAGCGCGCGTTCTCGGAGAGGAAGCCGTAACCGGGATGGATGGCTTCGGCGCCGGTGATCTCGCAGGCAGCGATGAGCGCGGGAATGTTCAGATAGCTTTGCGCGGCGGGCGGCGGTCCGATGCACACGCTCTCATCGGCCATGCGCACATGCATGGCGTTGGCGTCCGCCGTGGAATGCACGGCGACGGTGGAGATGCCCATCTCCTTGCAGGCGCGGACGACGCGAAGCGCGATTTCGCCGCGATTGGCGATGAGGATTTTCTCGAACATTATCGAAGAACTCGCGACGGCTTCGACAGGTTTAGCGCCGTCATGGCCGGCCTCCGAGCCGGCCATCTCGTGCAGCCTGTCTTTCGCGCGCGGACGCGCGCGGGATGGGTGGCCGGGTCAAGCCCGGCCATGACGTGTGTAAGGTGGCGTGGACCGAGCATCGCTAGGAAATGATGAGCAGGGTCTGGCCAAACTCGACGGGATGGCCGTTCTCAACGCAGATTTCAGTGACCTTGCCGCCCTTGTGCGCGGTGATCGGGTTCATTGTCTTCATCGCTTCCACGATGAGGACTGTGTCGCCGGCTTTCACCATGCTGCCGACGGACACGAAAGGCGGCTTGCCGGGCTCCGGCGCGACATAGACGGTGCCGACCATCGGCGAGGTGACGGCGCCGGGGTTCGGGCCGCTCGGTTTCGGTGCTTCGGCGGCCGGTGCGGCGGCAGCGTGCGCGGCGGGCGCATGCATCACGGGTGCGGCCGCCATGGCGACGCCGCCGCGCGCCACGCGCATGCGCAGGCCGTTCTGCTCGATCTCGATTTCGGTGAGGCCGGTCTCGTTGAGAAGCTCCGCAAGCTCGCGGATGGCATCGGAATCGACCGACGACTTGGACTTTGCGGCGGGCTTGGCGTCTTTCATGCTCATTCTTTTTCTTCCTTGAGAAGCGCCACCAGCGCATCGACGGCGAGCAGATAACCGTTCGCGCCCAGCCCGCAGATCAGCGCATCGGCTGTCTCCGCGATGAAGGAGCGGCGGCGGTATTGCTCGCGCTTGTAGGGGTTGGACAAGTGCACCTCGATCAGCGGATGGTTCAGCGCGCGGCAGGCGTCCAGCAACGCGACCGAGGTGTGCGTGTAGGCGCCCGCGTTGAGAATAACGCCGCAACCGGACGTTCGTGCCTCCTGAATCCAGTCCACCAGTTCGCCTTCGTGATTGGACTGGCGGAAGGTGACCGCCAGGCCATGCGCCTTGGCGCGGGCCTTCACCGCTTTCTCGATGTCCGCCAGGGTCGCGTGGCCATAAACCTCCGGCTCCCGCGTCCCCAACAGGTTGAGATTGGGACCGTTGAGAACATAGATCGGGAAGGTCTTGGAACTCTGGGCTTTTCGGGCCAAGGGGACTCCGGCGGCGGGGTGCTTCGGGCCTTATAATGCCCCTTGGGGCGAGGGGAAACCTCTGGTTCGGCCTTAGGTTTATTGACTTCCGGACCGGGTTGGGGACCATCCCGCCCGTCCCAGGGGTGCCCCGGTGGCCGGATCACGTCCGGCCATGGAGGCTGAGACCGCCGCGAGCGGAACCCGCAGAACCTGATCCGGCTCGTACCGGCGTAGGGAGTGGATGCCATTGTGCGCCGCTCCCGCATTTGAAGAGGAAGACATGGCGCTCAACATCACCATCAACGGCGAAGCCCGCAGTTTCGAGAACGCACTCAGCGTGCGCGGACTTCTGGCAGCGCTGGGGCAGGACCCGGCGAAGGTGGCAGTGGAGCGCAATCTCGAAATCGTGCCGCGCTCGCAATATGACGCGCTGATGCTGGGCGAGGGTGACAGGCTGGAGATCGTACATTTCATCGGCGGCGGGAACGCGCCGGTGGAAACGCCGCGCGTGGACAAGCCGCTTATCATCGCGGGCAAGACCTTCAAGTCGCGCCTCATCATCGGCACGGGCAAATACAAATCCTATGAAGACAATGCACGGGCGCTGGAAGCGAGCGGCGCGGAGATCGTGACGGTGGCGGTGCGCCGCGTGAACCTGACCGATACGAGCCAGCCCAAGCTGGTGGATTTCATCGATCCAAAGAAGGTGACCTATCTGCCGAACACGGCGGGCTGCTTCACTGGCGAAGAAGCGGTGCGCACGTTGCGGTTGGCGCGCGAGGCGGGCGGATGGACTCTCGTGAAGCTGGAAGTGCTGGGCGAGAAGAAGCTGCTCTATCCCGACATGCTGGAGACGCTGCGCGCCACCGAGATGCTGACCAAGGAAGGCTTTCAGGTGATGGTCTATTGCAGCGACGATCCCTTGATGGCCAAGCGGCTGGAAGACATGGGTGCGGCGGCGATCATGCCGCTGGCGGCGCCGATCGGTTCGGGCATGGGCGTGCAATCCACCGTGAACATCCGCATGATCATCGAGGACGCGAAGGTGCCGGTGGTGGTGGATGCCGGCATCGGCACGGCGTCGGACGCCGCGGTGGCGATGGAACTGGGCTGCGACGCGGTGCTGACCAACACGGCCATCGCGCACGCGAAAGACTCCGTGTTGATGGCGCGGGCGATGAAGCATGCGGTGGAAGCAGGCCGCATGGCGTGGCTCGCGGGCCGCATGCCGAAGAAGGCTTACGCCGATCCGTCGAGTCCGCTGAGCGGGCTTATATGAGGCGAGCCCTCGCGCTTGTTCTGTTTGCGGCCGCCTTTGTTGCACCCGCTTGGGCGCAGGAAGATGCGATAAAATCCATCAGCTATGCGCGCTGGGTCGATATCGGGCCGGGGCGCACGGTGGCGCAGTTGACGCCTGCGGAGATCGCGGAACTGCGGAAGTGCAAGACCTGGACGATGTATTTCGCGCCGTCCGGTGACGGGATCATGCAGACTTTCGTGGCCGGCATGACGATGAGCAACAGCTATTCGCAGGTTCAGGTTTCGCATCTGGCGGGCGAAACGATCTTCATCCTGTCGCAGAAGGGCAGCAGCAAGACGCGGGATACGCTGCATCTGTCGAAGGACGGCAATGTGCTGACGCAGATATCGCCGCCCTTCCGGCCACATACCTATTTGCGGTGTTTTCCGGCCGGAAAAGCGCAATAGCAGATCGTCATGGCCGCCCCCGTGGCGGCCATCCATTTTCCAGAAGCGGTGCAAGTTCGTTCGGACTCTGGAAAATGGGTGGCCGGGACAAGCCCGGCCATGACGGATGGAGTTATGTCTTGGAAGCCGTCTTCTCGATCCATGTCGCGAATGTGCTCAGGATCTTCTGGAAATATTCGCGCTTGGCCGGGTCTTCGAATTCGCCTTTGTCGTTCACCAGCTTGTTGGCGCCGGAAATATAGGCTTCCGGCTGTTGCAGCGTGGGCATGTCGAGGAAGACGAGGCTCTGGCGCAGATGATGGTTCGCGCCGAAGCCGCCGATGGCGCCGGGCGAATTGGAGATGACGCAGGCGGGCTTGCCGCTCCACACGCTATGTCCATAGGGGCGCGAGCCGACGTCGATGGCGTTCTTCAGGCAGCCGGGCACGGAGCGATTGTATTCGGGCGTGACGAACAGGACCGCATCCGCCGGGCGCACCGCATCGCGGAAGCGCTTCCAGCTTTCCGGCGGATTCGGTTCGGTGTCTTCGCTGTAGAGCGGCAAATCGCCGATTTCGACAAGCTTCAGATCGAGCGCGGGCTTCGCCAGCGGGACCAGCGCGTTGGCGATTTTGCGGCTGAAGGATTCCTTGCGCAGGCTTCCCACGATGACGGCGACATTCCAGGCCATGGCGGTCTCCGGACTAGTGATGGCGGATCATTTCGCTCAGGATCGTATCGTTCAACGCGCCTTCGCGCATCTTTCCGTTGACGATGAAGGCGGGGGTTCCGTCGATTTTCGCGGCAGTTGCCAGATCGTGCGAGGCCTTGATCTGCGCGTCGATGGACTTGTCGGTCATGTCCTTCTTCAGCTTGTCCACGTCCAGCCCTGCCTTGCGCGCGACCGAGAAGATCAGGTCGGGCGTGGCGAGGTCCTGCTCGTCCATCAGGGCGAAGTAGAATTTCAGATATTTGTCGGGCTGCTGGCGCGCGGCGATGGCGGCGTGCGCGGCGATGACGGAATTCTGGCCCTTGATCGGAAACTCGATGAAGGCGAATCGAGTGTCACCCTTGTGCTTGTCGTAGAAGCGCTTCACGGCGGGCAGCGAGGCGCGGCAGTAAGGGCAGTTGTAGTCGAAGAATTCGACCAGCGTGTT
>JAFECN010000190.1 GCA_018242145.1 Pseudomonadota bacterium | reverse complement strand
GCGGCGGGGCAGATGGGCCTTTCGGTGGCGTTCGATCTGGCGACCCATCGCGGCTATGACAGCGATCATCCGCGCGTGGCGGGCGATGTCGGCAAGGCGGGCGTGGCCATCGACAGCGTCGAGGACATGAAAATCCTGTTCGACGGGATTCCACTCGACAAGATGAGCGTGTCGATGACCATGAACGGCGCGGTCATTCCGATCCTCGCCAGCTTCATCGTGGCGGGCGAAGAGCAGGGCGTTGCGACGGAGAAACTCTCCGGCACCATTCAGAACGACATTCTGAAAGAGTTCATGGTGCGCAACACCTATATCTACCCGCCCGCGCCGTCGATGCGCATCGTCGCCGACATCATCGAATACACGGCGAAGAAGATGCCGAAGTTCAATTCGATCTCGATCAGCGGCTATCACATGCACGAGGCCGGCGCGACTGCGGTGCAGGAACTGGCCTACACGCTGGCCGACGGCATGGAATATGTCCGCGCCGCGATGGCGAAGGGGCTGGACGTGGACAGCTTCGCGGGCCGCCTGTCGTTCTTCTTCGGCATCGGCATGAACTTCTTCATGGAAGTCGCCAAGCTGCGCGCCGCGCGCCTGCTGTGGGCGCAGATCATGGAGAAATTCGGCGCCAAGAAAGCGGACTCGCTGATGCTGCGCACCCATTGCCAGACATCCGGCGTGTCGCTGACCGAGCAGGACCCCTACAACAACGTCGTGCGCACGACGATCGAGGCGATGGCGGCGGTGCTGGGCGGCACGCAATCGCTGCACACCAATTCGCTGGATGAAGCCATCGCGCTGCCCACGGAATTCTCCGCCCGCATCGCGCGCAATACCCAACTCATCCTGCAGAACGAAAGCCAGATCACCCATGTGGTCGATCCGCTCGGCGGTTCTTATTACGTTGAGGCGCTGACGCATGCGCTTGTCACCCATGCGCGCGAGATCATCGCCGAAGTCGAGCAGATGGGCGGCATGACCAAGGCGGTCGAAGCCGGTATCCCCAAGCTGCGCATCGAGGAAGCGGCGGCGCGGCGGCAGGCGCGGGTGGATCGTGGCGAAGACGTGATCGTCGGCGTCAACAAATTCCAGCTCAAGGACGAAGCGCCGGTCGATGTGCTCGACATTGACAATGTGAAGGTGCGCGAGGCGCAGATCGCGCGCATCCGGAAGACGCGCGCCGCGCGCGACGAAGCGTCCTGCAAGGCCGCGCTCGACGCGCTCACGAAGGGCGCGGAAGGAACCGGCAATCTGCTGGCGCTGGCGGTGGACGCCGCGCGTGCCCGCGCCACCGTGGGAGAGATTTCGGACGCCATGGAAAAAGTCTTCGGCCGCCACCGCGCGGAAATCCGCTCCATCTCCGGCGTATATGGCGGTGCCTATGAGGGCGACAACGAATTCGCCGCCATCAAGGGCGACATCGAAACTTTCGAAAAGGAAGAAGGCCGCCGTCCGCGCATGCTCGTCGCCAAGATGGGGCAGGACGGGCACGATCGCGGCGCGAAGGTGATCGCGACGGCGTTCGCCGATCTGGGTTTCGATGTGGATATCGGTCCGCTGTTCCAGACGCCGGAAGAAGTGGCGAAGGATGCCATCGAGGCCGATGTGCATGTTGTCGGCATTTCCAGTCAGGCAGCGGGGCACAAGACATTGGTGCCGCTGCTCATCAAGGCGCTGAAGGCGCAGAAGGCGGACGACATTCTGGTCGTCGTCGGCGGCGTCATTCCGGCGCAGGACTATGACTTCCTGAAGAAAGCAGGAGTCGCGGCGATCTTCGGGCCGGGCACCAATATTCCCGATGCCGCGCGCGACGTGCTGCATCTCATCCGCGCCCGCCGCACGGCACACGCGGCGGAGTGATGGCCCGCATTGCGCTGATCGGTCCCGGCGCCATCGGCGGCACCGCCGCTGCCGCGCTGCTGCAGACGGGCAGGCACGATCTCAGCATCTGCGCCAATCGGCGCTTCGAAACGCTGACGGTCACGCGCTCCGACAACGGCCAATCGCAGTCGTGGCCCGTCAAGGTCATCACATCACCCGATGAGGCCGCAGAAGCCGACTGGGTCCTGCTCGCGGTGAAATCCCACCAGACGGCCGGCGCGGGTGATTGGTTGAAAGCAACGGTCGGCCCCGACACCAGGCTCGCTGTCTTGCAGAACGGCGTCGAACATCGCGCGCGGGTCAGCCCGTTCGTTCCACCGTCGTCGCCTGTTATCCCGGTTGTTGTGCAACTACCCGCGCAACGGGCAGCGCCGGGCGAGATCGCAACTTACGGCCAGACCTTGCTGATCGTGGGCGACGATCCGGCGTCCCGCGAATTCGCGGCGCTGTTCGATGGCTCGTCCATGAAGGTGCAGGCCGACGCGGATTTTCACACCCGCGAATGGGAAAAGCTCTGCCTCAATGCCGCCAGCGGTTCGCTGATCACGCTGACGCTGAATCCGGACGGCATCGCGACAACGCCGGGCATGCGCGATCTGTGCAAAGCCATCGTGGACGAATGCGTCGCCGTGGGCCGCGCGGACGGCGCAAGATTCGCGGACAGCTTCGCGGAAAATCTCGTGACGATGCTCGCCGCGCGCACCGGCAATCGCGGCAATTCGATGTATTACGACCGGCGCGACGGCAAGGCGCTGGAATGGGACGCGCGCAACGGCGTCATCGTCCGGCTCGGCCGGAAATACGGCGTGCTCACGCCGGTCAGCGATGTGCTGGTTCCTCTGTTACGAGCCCTTGATCCGCAGCCGTAGCCGGTTCGCGCCCGACTCCGATCAAGCGGAACAGCAGCGGCGCCATCGCGGTCATGTAGAAGCCGAGGAAGGCGGCGATAGCCGCACCGGACACGAACGCATCGGCGCCCGTTTGGACCGCCAGGATCGTCAGACCCGCACGCAGCGCGAACAGGCCAATCACGCCGGTGACGCCAAGCACAATACAGAGCCACCATGCCGGCCGCTTCGGCTGATGCGGCATGGCCTGATGGTCGAGAATGGTCCCGCTGTAAGCGCCGATGAAGAAGAACAGCGTGTTCTCGGTTTCCGCCGGGTATTTCGGCAGCGGCCACGACCACCACAACACGGCGAACAGTGCCGCGAAAGCGAGATAGTGAACCCAGTTGGGCAGCGCGCGCCACCAATCGAAGCGCGGGCTGATGAGGATGGCGAGCAGGAACAATCCGCCGATGCCGAGCGCGAGGCCGGTGAGCACGTCGTCGACATCATGCACGGCGAGATAGAGACGGCTCAGCGACACCGCGACCGTGATGAATGCGGCGACAGCCCATGCCCATTTGCGGCGAAGTTCATACGCCAGCCAGAACCACATCGCGGCGGCAACCTGCGCGTGACCACTGGGGCGTCCGTAGGAACCGACGACGCGGTCGTGGTCGAGTTGCAATTCCACCGGCGGGCGCGGATCCTGCCAATAATCCTTCAGCCATCCGTTCAGGATCGCGGTGATGACGATCACCACCGCCAGCCGCATGAAAAGGCTGCGGTCCCAGAACCAATAGACCAGCGGCATGAAGATCAGGAAGAACGGCGTGTAGCCGAGGAAGGTGAAGGCATCGGCAAGTTGCGT
>JAFECN010000018.1 GCA_018242145.1 Pseudomonadota bacterium | reverse complement strand
GGGTCAGCGGCATGGGACGGTGGCGCGATGTGTGCGCCGAGGTGGCGGATGTCTGCGCGCTGCCCTTTGCCGAGAAATCCTTCGACGTCGTGTTCGCGATGCACATGCTCTATCACGCGCCCGATCTCGACAAAGCGATTTGCGAGATCGCGCGCGTGTTGCGCGACGATGGCACCGTGGTGGCCAGTACCAACGGCGTGGCAAACCTCGCGTCGCTCTTCGAACTGGGGCCTTCGGTTCTCGGCGGCCCGACCGCAGACCTCGCGGCCGCCGTGTTCGGCCTCGAAAGCGGAGAAGCCGCCATGCGGCGGCATTTCGGCAATGTCGAGGTATATCGGTCCGTGGATACGATGCGGATCACCGATCCTGCCGATTTGATGGCCTACATGACGTCGTTTCCGCCGGGCGACACGGCGGATGACGATACGCGCGACAGACTGAAAGCGGTCGTCGAAAATGCTTTTGCCGCCGACGGCGCCGTCACAACCGTCCGCGACGGAGGTTACATCGTCGCGCGGGCGCCGCTTCGCTCCTAGCGGATGCTTGCGTTGCACGTTCAAAACGGCGCGATATCCGGCGCTTTCTTTCGCTTCGCGCCCGTCCACAACACGCCGGGATAGCCTTTCAGCGGCTTCAGCGCTTCGCCGCGATATTCCCATTCGGCGCTTTCGGCGAAGTTCAGGTGATAGAGCGGCTCGCGGCCGGTGCGCGTGTCGAACAAAGCGCGCGGCAGGTTGATCATCTTGCCGCGCCCGGCCCGCTCATAGAGCAACGGCGTGCCGCATCTGGCGCAGAAGCTGCGGATGGCGCACGTCTTCGGATCTTCGTAGGTGGCGATGCTCTTGGCACCTTTCACAATACGCAGCTTGCTTTTCCAGCAGCCGACATAGGTGGCATAGGCGCAACCCTGCGCGCGTTGCGTGGCGCGGCCGTGGTCGTGCCACGCCCAGAACACCGGCACGGCAATCTCGATCTTTACCGCGCCGCACAAACAGATGCCGACGGCTTTGGCGCTGCGCATGTCCAACCCTCCATGCCTGCATGGAAAATCATAGCGCAGGATCACACGCGCGTATGGCAGCATTTCGCCAAGGGTTGTCAGGGCCGGAATTCTGCGGCAGGAAAGTGGGGCTTAAACGGGGAGCGCCATGAAAAAGCAATTCGGAATACTGGCTATCGTCATGCTCGCGGCGGGAGGCATCGGTGCCACGTCTGCCTATGCCTACGACATCACCACGCTGCGGGACGCGCCGGCGGATAACGGAAGACGCGATCTGCAGGCGAGCGGTTTCCGCTATGTCGGCACCTACAACGACCTCAGCAACGAATGGAATATGTGGTTCAACCGCGGAACCGGCGAATGCGTGGGCTTCACGCAGAAGGGCCGCAAGATCAGCCGCGCCAAGACGTTCAAGACCGAGCGTTGCCGGGAAGCGGACCGCGGCGGATACGGACATCACGATCGCGACGATCATTACGGTCCGCCGCCGCCGCGCCATGACGATCAAGATCGCTACGGCGACCGCGACGTGCCGCGCTGGATGGTTGGCAATTTCAGCGGCTATAACAGGGCCTACGGCTTACGCGTGACACTCGACATCTCGCGCGACGGCGATGTGGTGGCGACAACCAACGGCGTTCGCATGGATGGCCGCATCCGGGACGGCGTTCTGCGTGTAGGTCCCAACCGCTTCACCATCGACCGCGACGATGACGGCTTTACAACGCGCCAAATCGGCAACGAGCGCAACGAAGTTCACTATCGCCGCCGCTGAAGTTGGAGGGCTGGCGTCGAAAGACGCCAGCCGCTTCAGCTTTCGCTCAAAACGCGCTTGAGCTGGGAGTCGTTGTAGGGCTTGGGCAGATAGGTCACGTCTTTCGGCAGTTCGGCATTGTCCGCGGACTCGGTCGAATAGCCGCTGGCGATGACGATCCTGAGCCCCGGCCGCTTCACGCGCGCCTGCTTCACAAGCTCCACGCCGCTCATCCCCGGCAGGCCGAGGTCGGTCAGCATCACATCGACATCGGGATTGGCATCGAGCGCGGCCAATGCCTGCGGGCCGTCACCGGCTTCCAATACCGCATGGCCAAGCGACTCCACCATGTCCACGGTGGTCATGCGGATCAACGCCACGTCTTCGACAACGAGAACCTTCACGGCCGGCCCCTCATTCTGCACGGGCGATGATACAGCCGATTCGATTTGCGCAGGAGTTTCTTCGATGAGGTTGGGCGATGCGCTCTGTACGATGGCGGACATATCGAGCAGGCTGCGCAGCTTCCGCGCCAGATCGTCCTTCCGGTAAGGCTTTGAAAGCAGGAAGACATCGTCGTCCAGCTTGCCGTTGTGGACGATGGCGTTCTGCGTATAGCCCGAGGTGAAGAGCACGCGGATATCCGGGCGGCTGTCCTTGGCGCGGCGGGCCAGTTCGCGCGTGGGGATATTGCCCGGCATCACCACATCGGTGAACAGCAAGTCCACATGCGCGCCGGCCTTGAGGATGGTCAGCGCCTCCTCCGCGTTTGCGGCCCTGAGCACGGTGTAGCCCAGTTCGGACAGAAGATCGGTGACGGCCGCGCGCACGCCGTCGTCGTCTTCCACCACCAGAATGGTTTCGGTGCCGCCGATGACCGGCTGCTCGTAAAGCGATTCCTGCGTTTCCTGCGGTTTGCGCGAGCGCGGCAGATAGATCTTGACCGTCGTGCCCTCGCCGATCTCGCTGTAGATCTTCACATGGCCGCCGGATTGCTTGACGAACCCGAACACCTGACTGAGTCCGAGCCCGGTGCCCTGCCCTTCCGGCTTGGTGGTGAAGAACGGATCGAAGGCTTTTGCGATGACCTCCGGCGGCATGCCGGTGCCGGTGTCGCTGATGGCGAGCATCACATATTGCCCGGCGGTGACTTCGCTGTGCGCGGCGGCATAGGTGTCGTCGAGGAAGGCATTGGCGACTTCGATGGTGAGCTTGCCGCCGTCCGGCATCGCATCGCGCGCGTTGATCGCGAGATTGAGGATCGCGTTCTCCACCTGGCTGCGGTCCACCATCGTGTTCCACAACCCACCCGCAACCATCGACTCCACCTCGATGCGCTCGCCCAACGTGCGGCGCAGAAGATCGGTCATCTCGTGCACCATGCGGCCGAGGCTGGTCGAGCGCGGATCGAGCGCCTGGCGGCGCGCGAAAGCGAGAAGCTGGCCGGTCAGGCGCGCGCCGCGCTCCACCGCCGCCACCGCCGATTGCAGGCGCGCCGCGCGCTTGGAGGCGTCGCTCTCGTTCTTCACCAGAAGGTCGAGATTGGCGCTGATGATCTGCAGCAGATTGTTGAAGTCGTGCGCCATGCCGCCGGTGAGCTGACCGATGGATTCCATCTTCTGCGCGTTGCGCAACGACTGCTCGGCGCGCACGCGCTCGGTGACATCGGCGGCGGCGACGAGGAAGCCTTCCTTCGGAACGTCGGCCTTGTAGACATCCAGCTCGCGTTCCTTGCGCCGGAAGCGCGCATAGTCCTGCGCGCCCTGCACGCTTTCGGGCAGCCCTTCCAGAGTCTCCCGCGCCAGCTTCTCGTCCACATCATTGAAGGCCTTGAGGGCCGTGCCCATGGCGGCAAGCGACGTGGGAAAATCCATCAGGCGGAAGAATATCTCGTTGAAGGCGGTGACTTTGGATTCCTCGTCGAACACGAGAATGCCGTCGCGGATATTGTCCAGAGTCGCCTGCAGCACCCGCGCCTGCCGCGCGCGCAACGCCTCGCTCAGCGCCAGGCGCACATTGTTGCGGACGATGAGGAATGCCGCGAGCAGCAGAACCAGAAGCGCGATCGCGGCGACGAGAATGGCGGTGAGGATCTCGTTCCGCTCGACCGCGCGGCGCGCGTCAATGCGTTCGGCCAGCAGCTTGCGCTCTTCGCTCAAACCCATGGCGATCACGGCGCGTGTGGTGTCCATGAGGGTCTTGCCGGCATCGAGGCTCTCCACAAGCTCCGGCGGCAGATGCGGGGCGTTGGCACTGAGCACGATGCCTCTGTTCAACTCCCGAAACCTGGCCTTGAACAGGCGGCGAAGCTCCTGCAGGCGCTTCTGCTGATCGGGATTGTCCTGGGTGAGGGCCTGAAAACGGTCGAGGTCGCGGTCGAGCCGCGCTTCCGCCTTGTGGAAAGGCTCCAGATAGGCGGGCGTGCGGGTCAGCAGATAGCCGCGCTGGCCGGTTTCGGCATCGAGCGCATCGGCGAGGATCGTGCGCATGGAGGCCATGACTTCGTAGCTGTGCGCGACCCAGGCCTGCTCGTCGCGTTCCGCCGCGGCGAACCGGGTGAGCGCGAAAGCCATGACCGCAAGAACGATTACGACGGGGATGCCGCCGAGAAAAATAGCCCTGTTGGCCCCCAAAACGAGCCCCACCCCTCTACCACCAGACGTGGAACGCGCTGAATCGCTAATGGTTCCAACCGAATTTCGAGAAGAACATCCCGGTGTCCCTATAGCGCGGCCGAAACCGTCCGCAAATGGTCGGAGAGAGAGGATTCGAACCTCCGGCCCCCACGTCCCGAACGTGGTGCTCTACCAGGCTGAGCTACTCTCCGAAGTCCCGGGAAGGGCGCCCTTATATAGAGCGGTTTCCCCGCCTGCAACCGGGGTTTTTCGCCCAGATTCCGGGTGGTTCGGCGGGTTCGGAGCCGCCCCGGACGTCCGCAGGAATCTTGGTACGCTAGCGCGCAAAGCCGGTTGCGACTTTCGCATGGATGCAATTCCCTGGCGTCAACGGATCATCGCCGGCCGATGTGTTAGGCAGGCGCATGATCCTCGTCGGCCAATATGACTCGCCTTACACGCGCCGGGTGGCGATATCGCTCAAGGTGCTGGGCATCGCATACGAACACGACACGCGCTCGGTGTTCGGCGATTTCGATTCCATGCGAACCACCAATCCGCTGGGGCGCATTCCATCCCTGATTCTGGATAGCGGCGACGTGCTGATCGACAGCGCGGCCATCCTCGACCACATCGACGAGATCGTCGGGCCGGAGCGCGCGCTGTTGCCGCCGTCCGGCAAGCCGCGCCGCGACGCATTGCAACGCATCGCGCTGGCCAATGGCGCGGTGGACAAGATCGGCGGCGGCGTGAACTACGAAACGCTGATCCGCCCGAAGCAGTATCGCTGGCCGGACTGGATCGAACGCTGCAAGACACAGGGCCTCGGCGCATTGGCGGCGCTGGACGCGCTGGCGTGGCCGCAGGACGGCATCGACCAGGCGCAGATCACCACCGCCTGCGCCTTCGACTACATTCAGGTGACCAATCCGGACATGGCGCCGGCGGGGCGCTACCCCAGACTCGCTGCGTTGACGGATCGCTTGCGGCGGCGCGCCGAATTCCGAGAGACAAGTTTTTCCGACTATGCCGTTCCGAAGGCGGACTGAGAACTGGCTGGGGCGGGAGGGTTCGAACCTCCGAATGCCGGAATCAAAATCCGGTGCCTTACCACTTGGCGACGCCCCAAAAGGCGGCGGACCATAGTGCCTCACCTTTCCTGTTTCAACGCGGCATGACAGGGTGGGATTCACGGGGTTCCGAGCGGCCAAAATCCATGTCCATACAGCTTTTCTTCGTCGACAAATTGATCCGGCTCACGGTGAAACGGCGCTTTCGCCGCAACCCGGACGTGATGGAGTTGCGCGCCCTGATGGCGGAGATGCCGCTGCGCCCCGCGCCGGGGCATGTGACGGTGGATCTGGTCACCGTGGGCGGCGTGAAGGCGGAACGGCTGCACACGGCGAAGGCCGACGAGAGCAAGGCGATCCTCTATATCCACGGCGGCGGCTTCGTGGCCGGCGTGCCGGGCAATCACCGCCCGCTGACATGGCGACTGGCCGACAAGGTCGGCGTGCCGGTCTATGCGGTGGATTACCGGCTTGCGCCGGAGCATCCCTTTCCCGCGGGATTGGACGATTGCGTGGCCGCCTATCGCGGCTTGCTCGACAAGGGCATCGCGGCGAAGAACATCGTGATTGCGGGCGACAGCGCGGGCGGCAACCTGACTCTCACCACGGCGCTGAAACTGAAATCTTTGGACATCGCCCTGCCCGCCGCGCTTGTGGCGCTGTCACCGGCGACCGATATCGACGGCGACGGTTTCGAATCCCGCACCAGCAACGCGGCCTCGGATGCGATGTTCACCGTGGCGATGTTTCAATCGCTGGAGCCGCTTTATTGCCCGAACATGGACGGCAGCGATCCGTTCATCTCGCCCTATCGCGGCGACGTGGCGGGGCTGCCGCCGACGCTCATCCATTGCTCCGGCGCGGAGATGCTGCGCGACGACGGCGTGAAGATGGCCGAAAAGTTGAAGGCCGCCGGCGTGCCCACGGAAATCGAAGTGTGGCCGAAGGTGTTTCATGTCTGG
>JAFECN010000189.1 GCA_018242145.1 Pseudomonadota bacterium | reverse complement strand
CGATGCGCTGGAACACCTCATCGTCGATAAGAGCGTGCTGGAACGCGACATCGTCGAAATCGATCTCAGATCGCCGGACAACTACTTCTTTGTGCTGCGCAGCGGCGAGCAGCAGCAGGTTACGCGGGGGAACAGGACCTGATGGGTGACGCATCGAAAATTCGCACCGTCAAGGCGGAAGCGACCTTCCGGTCCGGCCTGGTGGCCGTGCTGGACGTGGGCTCGTCCAAAACGATCTGCCTGATCGGCCGGGCCGAGCAGGGCGCCATGCGCGTGCTTGGCGCCGCGCTGCGGGAATCCGGCGGCATCAAATCCGGCACGGTGACAAGCATCGTGGAGGCGGAAGAGGCGATCCGCGATGCGGTGGCTGCCGCGGAAAGCCGCGCCGATGCCCGCATCCAGAACGTGTTGATCTCTGTCGCTTGCGGTTCTCCGATCAGCATTCGGGCGCGCGCCACGGCGGCGCTGGATGGCGCGCTGGTGTCCGATGCCCATCTCCACGCGCTCCTGCGCGAGGGCCGGGGCCGCTGCCAGATGGAAGGCTACGAAGTCATCCAGGCGGCGCCGACCTCCTATGTGGTCGATGAAGCGCGCGGCGTCCACGATCCCTCCGGCATGTTCTGCCAGCGCATCGGGGTTTCGATGCATGCCGTCGGCGTGCGCCCCTCGCCGCTGGCCAATCTCAAGCTCGCCGTCGAGCGCGGCCATCTCTCGGTCGTCGGGTGTCTTTACGCCGGTTACGCCAGCGGCCTTTCGACCCTGACCGACGACGAGAAGCAACTCGGCGCCACCGTGATCGACATGGGCGGCGGCGTCACGTCTGTCGCTGTGTTCATGGAAGGCCAAATGGTCCATGCCGATGTGGTGCCGATGGGCGGCAGCCACGTCACCTCCGATCTGGCGCGCATGCTGGCCGCGCCGATCTCCGCCGCCGAACGGCTCAAGACCCTCTATGGCGCCGCGCTGGGCGACATCGAGACGGGAACCGACGTCATCTCCGTCCCGCAGATGGGCGAAGACGGCGATGGCTACGCCAACCGCGTGCCGCGCTCGATGCTCACCCGCATCATCCAGCCGCGGCTGGAAGAGATCTTCGCGCAGGTGCAGGAACGCCTGCGCGCCAGCGGTTTCGACGTCGCCGCCGGGCGGCGCGCGGTGCTGACGGGCGGTGCCTGCCAGCTCGCGGGAACCCGCGAACTGGCGCAGCGCGTTCTGAACAAGCAGGTCCGGCTGGGCCGTCCGCAGACCTTCAACGGTCTGCCGGCGGCATCGGCAGGGCCGGACTATGCGACGGCGCTGGGGCTTCTGATGGCGGGCGCGACCATGCCCCCCGAAGCCCTGAATCCGGAATTCGACGATGAACCCAAGAAACGCAAACGCGGGTTCATCAGAGACCTAGTCGCCGAACTCTTCGGGTGATTCAATCCCGAGTGATTCGCGCGGCAGCGAACAAGAAGAAGAGTTGGGTCGGGTAGGGCCAAAGGCCGAGTGCAAAGGAGATAGAACATGGCGATCAAACTCGGGGCTCCCGAAGTGAAAGAACTGCGGCCGCGCATCACGGTGCTGGGCGTCGGCGGCGCCGGCGGCAATGCCGTCAACAACATGATTTCCTCCAAGCTGGAGGGTGTCGAATTCATCGTGGCCAACACCGACGCGCAGGCTCTGGCGCAGTCGCAGGCCCAGCGCCGCATCCAGATCGGCGCGCGGATCACCGAAGGCCTCGGCGCCGGCGCGAAGCCGGATGTCGGGCGCGCCGGCGCCGAAGAGTCGCTCGACGAGATCCTCGAACAGATCGACGGCTCGCACATGGTCTTCATCACCGCGGGCATGGGCGGCGGCACCGGAACCGGCGCGGCCCCGGTCATCGCGCGCGCGGTGCGCGAGATGGGCGTGCTCACGGTCGGCGTCGTGACCAAGCCGTTCGGCTTCGAAGGCGAGAAGCGCATGCAGATCGCCGAGCGCGGCATCGAAGAGCTTCAGGCCTTCGTTGACACGCTTATTGTCATCCCGAACCAGAACCTGTTCCGCGTCGCCAACGAGAAGACGACCTTCGCGCAGGCCTTCGCCATGGCCGACGACGTGCTGCATTCCGGCGTGCGCGGCGTGACCGATCTGATTGTCATGCCGGGCCTCATCAATCTCGACTTCGCCGACATCAAGACGGTGATGGGCGAGATGGGCAAAGCCATGATGGGCACCGGCGAGGCCGAAGGCGAAGAGCGCGCGCTGCGCGCCGCCGAGGCGGCGATCTCCAACCCGCTGCTCGACGATGTGTCGATGAAGGGCGCGCGCGGCGTGCTCATCAACATCACCGGCGGCCCGGACATGGGCCTGTTCGAAGTCGATCAGGCGGCGAACCGTATCCGTGCGGAAGTCGTGCCCGGCGCGAACATCATCTTCGGTGGCACGATCCTGGAGAACATGGAAGGCCGCATCCGTGTGTCGGTCGTTGCCACGGGCATGGATGCCGAGCAGATGCAGCAGAACCCGCCGAACGTGGCGCACATCCGCCCGTTCCAGAAGCAGCCCGCGATCCAGCCGAAACCGGTTGCCGAACCGGCGCGTCCGGCCGCGATGGCCAATCCGGTTCACGCCCGCGTGCAAACGTTGGCGAACGAACTGAGAGCGACGCCTGCGCCGATGGCGGAAGCCCCCGCCATGGAGTCGCTGTCGCCGGTCGAATCCGAAATCATCGGCGAACGGGAAAGACCCGCGAGCCGCTATGTCATCGGTGAAGACGACATCCCGCCGATGCCGGGCGATATGCGTCCGCAGCAGCCGGCCGTGCGCAGCGAGCCGCGTTATGCGCCGGAGCCGGAACCGCAGACCAAGCGCCGCTTCGGCCTGTTCGGCTCGCGCAAGGAAAAGGCGCCGGAAATCCGTCAGGAACCGTCCCGCGCCACAGCGCCCTCGCGCGCCGGCGCGCAGGTGATGGGCCGCAGCGAACAGCCGGCGCCGCAGAACTCGGCGGACGATCTCTTCCCCGAGTCCCGGAAGGACGATCAGTTCGAGATTCCGGCCTTCCTGCGCCGCCAGCAGAACTGACAGATCGGACATCGTTAAAGGAAGGCGCTCCGGTCATCCGGGGCGCCTTTCGCTTTTGGGCACCGTCTCGGCTAAACTGCGGATATGCGAAAGACGATTGCCAAAGACATCCGCAAGAGCGGCACGGCGCTGCATTCGGGTGCGCATGTGACGATGACTTTGTCGCCAGCACCGGCGGGCACGGGCGTCGTGTTCCGCCGCGCCGATCTGGGCGGCAAGGAGATTCCGGCGCTTTATGACCGCGTCGGCGAAACGCGGCTGGGCACCGTCATCGCCGAGGGCGATGCCAGCGTCGGGGTGATCGAGCATCTGATGGCGGCGGTGGCCGGTGCGGGCATCGACGATCTCATCGTGACGCTGGACGGCCCGGAACCTCCGATCCTCGACGGCGACGCGCTCTCCTATTTCCGGCTGATCGAACAGGCCGGAACGGTGGAGCAACCGGGCCGCCGCAACGCGATCAAGGTGAAGAAGCCCGTCACGGTCACGATGAAGGATGCCTCGATCCGTCTGCTGCCGGCCGATGCGCCGGAATATCGTTTCGACCTCGACTATTCGAACACCAAGGCCATCGGCAAGCAGTCTTTCGCGGTGCCTCTGACCCCCGAAAGCTTCGCGCGCGAAATCGCCCCCGCGCGCACCTTCGGGTTCGTTCAGGAACTGGATTACCTGAAGAGCATCGATCGCGGTCATGGCGCTTCGCTGGAAAACACCCTCGCGATCGATGGCGACGTCGTCATGAACAAGGACATGATGCGCTTCCCGGACGAGTTCGTCCGCCACAAAATCCTCGATGCCATCGGCGACATGGCGCTGGCGGGCGGCCCGCTGATCGCGCGGTTCGAAGGCGTCAAATCCGGGCACGCGACCAACAACGCCGTGCTGCGCGCTTTATTCGCCGACCCTGCCAATTACGAGATCGTCGAACTCTGACCGGCGGGACCACAAATCTTTGCCATGGTTGGGGAACCTGGCCCGGCCGGTCTGGACCGGGGTTCCGGCCCAATGGCATAAGGAGGGCTGCCGAGGCGCCGGATCGCCCTGTTCGGGAGACGTTATGTTTTTGAATTCCCTTGAAAATACCCGTTTCCGGGCCATCCGGTTCGGGGCGTTGTCCGTCGTGGCCGCGGCCGGCCTGATCCTGACCGCCTGTTCGGGCACCAGCGAGAAAAAGGACGCGCCTTATGTCGAGCGGCCGGTCGAGCAGATTTACGCGGACGCCTGGCGGCAGATCGACAACCACGACTGGGACAACGCGGCCAAGCAGTTCGACGAGGTCGAGCGCCAGCATCCCTATTCCGTGTGGGCGCGCCGCGCGATGCTGATGAGCGCCTTCTGCTACTATCAGGCCAACAAATACACCGACGCCACCAACACTGCCGACCAGTACATCTCGCTGCATCCCGGCAGCAAGGAAGTCGCCTATGCCTTCTATCTGAAGGCGATGGCGCTTTATGAGCAGATCGTCGATGTCGGCCGCGACCAGACCGTCACCGAGCAGGCGCTGACCGCGCTGCAGGACGTGGTGCAGCGTTTCCCGAACAGCGAATATGCGCGCGATGCCCGCCTGAAGATCGACCTGACGCTGGACCATCTCGCCGGCAAGGAGATGGAAGTCGGGCGCTATTACCTCGTCCGGCACGATTACATTGGCGCCATCAACCGCTTCAAAACCGTGGTGCAGCGCTACCAGAAGACCTCCCAGATCGCCGAGGCGCTGGAGCGGCTGACCGAGGCCTACTATGCGCTGGGCATCTACAACGAGGCCAAGACGGCCGCCGCCGTTCTGGGGGCCAACTATCCCGGCAGCCCCTGGTATCAGGATGCCTATGACCTTCTGGTCACCCACAATATGAAGCCGGGTGTCGACCAGAACTCATGGCTTGCGCGGCAATTCCAGCTATAAACTGGCTTCATGCTCGCGACGCTGAAGATTCGCGACCTCGTTTTGATCGAGGACGTGGCGCTGGATTTCGCGCCCGGCCTTAACGTGCTCACGGGCGAGACGGGCGCGGGCAAATCCATTCTGCTGGACGCCTTGGGACTGGCCGCCGGTGCGCGCGCGGGCGGGCGATCCAGCGTGCGCAGCGGCGCGCAACAGGGCTCCGCGGTCGCCATCTTCGATCTTGCAACCAAGCATTCGGCCTTCGGCATTCTGGACGCCAACGGCATTCCGGGCGAAGGCGAGGTGATCCTGCGCCGGGCGATCACGGCGGACGGGCGCACCCGCGCTTTCGTGAACGACGAGCCGGTGGGCGTCGGCTTGCTGCGCGATCTGGGCGGGATTCTGGTGGAGATCCACGGGCAATCCGACGATCGCGGGCTGTTCGACAATTCCACGCACCGCCATATCCTCGATGCGTTCGGTGGCAACGAAGCGCTGGCCGCGAATGCGGCGGCGCGCTTCGCCGAATATGAGGCGGCGCGGACAAAGCTGGACGAACTCCGCAACGCCGCCGCGGCGGCCGCGGCGGATGCCGATTTCGTGCGCCATGCGGCGGATGAGCTTTCGGCGCTCGCGCCGGAGGCGGGCGAGGAAGCCAGGCTCGCGGCCGAGCGCGCGATGCTGATGAACGCCAGCAAGATCGCCGAAGACATCTCCGCCACCGTCGAACTGTTGGGCGGCGAGCGCGGGGCGGAGGCATCGCTGGCGGGGGCGCTGAAGCGGCTGACGCGCACCAACGAGGAAGCGCGCAAGGCGGCGGCTTCCGCCGAAGCGGCGCTGGAGCAGGCCTTCGCGCAGACCGAAGAAGCGCGGCGCGATCTGGAAGGCTTGCTGTCGCGGCTCGACAATGACGGCTCCGAACTGGAGCGCAAGGACGACCGGCTGTTCGCGCTGCGCGCGGCGGCGCGCAAATATGGCGTGCCGCCGGACGAGCTGCCGCGCGTGGCGGCGGACTTCCAGGCCAAGCTGGATTCGCTGGCAGGCGGCGGCACCAGCCTGAAATCCGCCGAGGCGGACGTTGCGAAGACGCGCGCGGCATTCCTCGATGTGGCGCGCAAGCTTTCGGCGGCGCGCAAGGCAGCGGCGAAAAAACTGGAAGGCTCTGTTGTTTCCGAACTGATCCCATTGAAGCTGGCGCATGCGAAATTCCGTGTGGTGTTGGAGCCGCTGGCCGACGATGCTGCGACGGCGAACGGGCTTGAGCGCGTGGCCTTTGAAGTGGCCACCATCGAAAGCGCGCCGTTCGGGCCGCTGACGAAGATCGCCTCCGGCGGCGAGCTGGCGCGGTTCTCGCTGGCGCTGAAAGTGGCGCTCTCCGAGACCAGCCCGCCCGCGGTGCTGGTGTTTGATGAAGTGGATCGTGGCGTCGGCGGCGCGGTGGCCGATGCGGTGGGCGAGCGATTGCAGCGGCTGGCGAAATCCACGCAGGTTCTGCTTGTGACCCATGCGCCGCAGGTGGCGGCGCGGGCGGACCGGCATTTCCGCATCACCCGCAAGGGCGACCGGACGCGGGTGGACCTGCTCTCCGACGATGAACGCGGCGAGGAGATCGCGCGCATGTTGTCGGGCGCGAGCGTGACCGATGAAGCCAGAGCCGCCGCCAGGCGTTTGATGAACGAAGCGACGCCGCAGAAGAAGACGCGGAAACGGGCATGAGCAGCAAAGCCAAATCCGGCTCCAGGGCGAAGAAGAAGGCGGATGCACCCGATCTGTTCGGCGCGTCCGGCGGCAAGCCGGTCGAGAAGCTGACCGAGGCCGAGGCCCGCAGGGAGCTTGAACATCTCGCTACCGAGGTCGCAGAACACGATCGCGCCTATTTCGAGCGCGACGCGCCGGTCATCTCCGATGCCGACTACGATGCGCTCAAGCGGCGCAACAGCGCCATCGAGGCGCGCTTCCCGAAGCTCATCCGGCCCGACAGCCCGTCGCATCGCGTGGGCGCGAAGCCGAGCGAGAAATTCGCCAAGGTCGTGCATCGCGTTCCCATGCTGTCGCTCGACAACGCCTTCAGCGACGAAGACGTCGCGGAGTTCGTGGCGCGCATCCGCCGTTTCCTCGGATTGAAGGACGAGCAGGATGTCGTCTTCACCGCGGAGCCGAAGATCGACGGGCTTTCGGCGTCGCTGCGCTACGAGAAGGGCGTCTTCGTGCAGGGGGCGACGCGCGGCGACGGCGCGGAAGGCGAAGACATCACGGCCAATCTGCGCACCATCAAGGACATTCCGCTGCGCCTGCACGGCAAGGCGCCGGAGGTTCTGGAGGTGCGCGGCGAGGTCTATATGACTCACGCCAATTTCGCGGCGCTGAACAGGCGGCAGGAGAAGGAAGGCAAGCCGACCTATGCCAATCCGCGCAACTCCGCCGCCGGTTCCGTGCGCCAGCTCGATCCGTCCATCACCGCTGCGCGCGATCTGAATTTCTTCGCCTATACCTGGGGCGAGGTGAGCAAGCTGCCCGCCGATACCCAATGGGGCATGCTGGAAGCGTTCAAGGCGTTTGGCTTCCGCGTGAACCCGCTGGTGCGCCACTGCGAGACGACCAAACAGATTCTGAAGTTCTACAGCGATATCGAAAGCAAGCGCGCGAAGCTGGGCTACGATATCGACGGCGTCGTTTACAAGGTGGACGACCTGAAGCTTCAGGACCGGCTCGGTTTCGTGTCGCGTTCGCCGCGCTGGGCCATCGCGCACAAATTCGCGGCGGAGCAGGCGGAAACGATCCTCGAAAAGATCGACATTCAGGTCGGCCGCACCGGCAAGCTGACGCCGGTGGCGCGGCTGAAACCCATCACCGTCGGCGGCGTGGTGGTGGAGAACGCGACGCTGCACAACGAAGACGAGATCGCGCGGCTCGATGCACGCGAAGGCGATACCGTCATCATCCAGCGCGCGGGCGATGTGATCCCGCAGGTGGTGAAGGTCCTCACCGACAAGCGGCCGCGCGGTTCCAGGCCCTACCCGTTCCCGCACACATGCCCGATCTGCCACAGCCATGCCGTCCGCGAAGTGGACGAGAAGACCGGCAAGGAAGACGTGGACCGCCGCTGCACCGGGGGGCTCATCTGCGCGGCGCAAGCGGTGGAGCGCCTGAAGCATTTCGTCGGCCGCGATGCGTTCGACATCGAAGGCTTCGGCGGCACCTACATCGAGACGCTGCACGAAGCCGGGATGCTGAAGGAGCCGGCGGACATCTTCCAGCTTGCGAAGCAGCCCGCGAAACTCGGCAAGGTTCTGGCCGCGAAGCGCGCGGAGCAAAGCGCCGAACGCCGCGCCCGGGAAGGCAAGGATGCCGTCGAGACCAAGTCCAAAAAGAAGGACGAGGGCGAAGGCAAGTTGGTCGAGAATCTTGTCGCCGCCATCGACGCGCGGCGCAGGATCGGGCTGGACCGTTTCATCAACGCGCTGGGCATCCGCCATGTCGGTGAGACCAATGCGCGGCTTCTGGCGCGCAACTTCCACAGCATCGACGCCTTTGTCGAAGCGATGGAAGGTGACGACGCGCTGGAGCAACTCAACGCCATTGGCGGCATCGGCGATGTGGTGGCCGAGGCGATCAAGGATTTCTTCGACGAGCCCCACAACCGCAAACTGCTCGACCACCTGCTGAAAGAGGTGGATGTGCAGGATGTTGCCGCGCCGAAGATCAAGGGATCGCCGGTGGCGGGCAAGACGGTGGTGTTCACCGGCAGCCTCGAAAAGATGACGCGCCAGGAAGCCAAGGTGAAAGCGGAGTCGCTGGGCGCGAAGACGGCGGGTTCGGTGTCCAAGAAGACCGATCTCGTCGTGGCTGGCCCGGGCGCGGGTTCCAAGCTCACCGACGCGCAGAAATTCGGCGTGAAAGTGATCGACGAGGATGCCTGGCTCGCGATGATCAAGGGGCTTTGAATTTCTGCGGATTGGGGTTTTCAACCTGCAGTCGGCGAAACGGACATTCTCTCTTTGATTTCATTCAACAATCGCCGTTTGATAGATCCTCTTTTTTTGCCTCGCGAAAATGCGCCATTCGCAAGATGTGGTGGTTGTCTGCTCGCGGTTTCGACGGCTGGTGGTTGTTTTGCGAGTCAGGGGGGAGGGGTTATTCCCCCTTCGTTTCCAACTTTTCTTTCTCCAAACTAAAACTTGTCATGGCCCGCCGAGTGCGGGCCACCCAGTTGAAATCTTGCGGCGCTGTGTGCCGAACAGAGCATCGGCGCTCTTTCTTTCGACATTCGTGAAGACGTCACCTGGGTGGCCCGCACTTGGCGGGCCATGACAGCGGTGGGTGGTGGT
>JAFECN010000188.1 GCA_018242145.1 Pseudomonadota bacterium | reverse complement strand
GGCGGCTATGCTTTTTCGTCTTCAAACTCAGCCTTCGACTTCTTCCGCTTCGCTTTTCACGGGCGTTTTCTTCGCCTTTGCTTTCGGCTTGGCCTTTGCCTTGGCGGGCTTGGCTTTCGCTTCGCCAGCAGGCTTTTCGGCTTTCGCCTTCTTGGGCGCCGCGGCCTTCTTCGCTTTCTTCTTCTTGCCGCCGCCCTTGGCTTCGCGCTCAGCGATCAGCGCCAGCGCCTGTTCCAACGTAACGGCGTTGGGGTCCTGATCCTTGGGGATCGTGGCGTTGGTCGATCCATCGGTGACATATGGCCCGTAACGGCCCTTCATCACCTTGATGGTGCTTTCGCCATCGGCGGATTTGCCGAGTTCCTTCAACGCTTCCGGTGCGCCGCGCGGACGGGCTTTCGCTTTCTTCTCGGCGAGCAGCGTCACCGCGCGGTTGATGCCGAGCGTGAACACCTCGTCGGGATTGTCGAGCGAGGCATAGGCGCCGTTGTGCGCGACGTAAGGCCCAAAGCGGCCGAAATTGGTGGTGATCGGAAGGCCGTCTTCGGGGTGCATGCCGATCTCGCGCGGCAAGGCAAGCAGTTTCAATGCCAGTTCGATATCCACATCGGCGACTTCCGTGCCTTTGGGGATGCCGGCGCGCTTGGCCTCCTTGCCTTCGCCCAACTGGATGTAAGGCCCGAAGCGGCCGCTCTTCAGTTCGATGTTGAGCCCGGTTTCCGGGTCCTGGCCGAGCACGCGCGGCTGCTGCGCGCTGGCTTCCTCCGCTGTCTGGCCCAGGCGGCGCGTGTAGCGGCATTCGGGATAGTTCGAGCAGCCCACGAAAGCGCCGAAGCGGCCCAGCTTCAGGCTGAGATCGCCGGTGCCGCAGGTGGGGCATTTGTGCGGATCGCTGCCGTCGGCATTCGCCGGGAAGATGTGCGGACCCATGACCTCGTTGAGAAGGTCGATGACATGGGTGATGCGCAGGTCTTTCGTTTCGCCAATGGCGGCGGAGAAATCGCGCCAGAAATCGGCGAGCAGCTTCTTCCAGTTGAGCTTGCCGTCGGAGACTTCGTCGAGCTGTTCCTCCAGATCGGCGGTGAAGCCATATTCCACATAGCGCTTGAAATAGTTGATCAGGAAGGTGGTGACGATGCGGCCCTTGTCGTCCGGGATGAAGCGGTTGCGGTCCATCTTCACATAGCCGCGATCGCGCAGCGTGGAGAGGATGGAGGCATAGGTGGACGGGCGCCCGATGCCGAGTTCTTCCAGCTTGCGTACAAGACTGGCTTCGGAATAGCGCGGCGGCGGTTCGGTGAAATGCTGCTCCGGCTTCACCTGCTCGATGACGGCATTTTCGCCGACGGCCACCTTCGGCAAGCGCGCGCCGTCTTCGTCGTCCGGCGTGTCGTCCTTGCCCTCCTGATAGACGGTGAGGAAGCCGTCGAACAGCGTGACGGAGCCCGTCGCGCGCAGGGTGATAGCCTTGTCAGTGGAGACGACATCGACCGTGGTGCGCTCGAGTTCGGCGCTTTCCATCTGGCTGGCGATAGCGCGTTTCCAGATCAGGTCATAGAGCTTGCGCTGATCTTCATCGAGATAGCGCGCGACCGTCTCCGGCGTGCGGTTGAAGCTGGTCGGGCGGATCGCCTCATGCGCTTCCTGCGCATTCTTGGCCTTGGAGGTGTAGGCGCGCGGCGCCTGCGGCACATAACGGGTGCCGTATTTCTCACCGATCACATGGCGCGACTCGGCGATGCCTTCGCCGGCCATCGTCAGGCCGTCGGTTCGCATATAGGTAATGAGTCCAACCTGATCGCCGCCGATGTCCACGCCCTCATACAAACCCTGCGCGATGCGCATGGTGTGCTTGGCGTTGAAGCCCAGCTTGCGGGAGGCTTCCATCTGCAAGGTGGAGGTGATGAAGGGCGGCGAGGGATGCCGCTTGACCGGCTTGCTCTCGACCGAGCCGATGGAGAATTTCTGCGAATTAATGAGATCGACGGCACGCTTCGCATCGACTTCGTTGTTGATGCCGAGCTTGTCGACCTTCTTGCCGTCCAGATGCGTCAGATGCGTGGTGAAGCTGCCGCCCGGCGCGCGGACGTCCGCGTCGATGGACCAGTATTCCACCGGCCTGAAGGCCTCGATCTCCTGCTCGCGCTCCACCACCAGGCGCAGCGCCACGGATTGCACGCGGCCGGCCGAGCGCGAGCCCGGCAGCTTGCGCCACAGAACCGGCGAGAGCGTGAAGCCCACGAGATAATCCAGCGCGCGGCGTGCGAGGTAGGCGTCCACCAGTTCTTCGTTGATCGCGCGCGGATGGGCGATGGCTTCCTGCACGGCGGATTTGGTGATGGCGTTGAAGGCCACGCGCTCGACCTTTAGGTCCTTGCGCAGCGCCTTCTTCTGCTTGAGCACTTCCAGAACGTGCCAGGAGATGGCTTCGCCTTCGCGGTCGGGGTCGGTGGCCAGGATCAGCTTGTCGGCGTTCTTGACCGCATCGACGATGTCCTTGATCCGCTTCTGGGCCTTGGCGTCCACTTCCCAGGACATGGCGAAATCGTCGTCCGGCTTCACGGACCCGTCCTTGGGGGGCAGGTCGCGGATATGGCCGAACGAGGCCAGCACCTTGTAGCCGGAGCCCAGGTACTTGTTGATCGACTTCACTTTGCCGGGGGACTCAACAACCAGGACGTTCATGCGGGGAATGACTTTTCCTCAGCCAGCGCGGGTGAGAGAACCGCACTGTGGTTACACATATATTAATGGCGCTTGCGCGATTGGGGGCGGACACTGGCCGCAGGGCGGCGCGGGTGTCAACGGGGCGATGGGTAAGAATACAATCTAGAATAGAAAAATCTCGGAACCTATGGTAGGTATTAAACTTATAGTTGTGTTAACCGTTCCGCCGGTCATAAGGTTAAAGCACGACAAGTGTGAAAGAGCAGGTTTCACGATGTCAGAAGCAGTGCGGCATGAGCCAGAAATAGGTCCCGTCACGCCCAATTCAAGCCAGACAGCGCAATACACCCGCGAACTCATTGATTCTCTTCGGAAAATGGCAAAAAGCCAGAAAGAAGAGATGCTGGCGCTCCTTCTGGAGGCTGCCGCCATGGAGGCGCGGCGGATTGCGGGGCGGGATCGCTAGGCCTGGCTCACTTTGTTGCCTGGGTGACGGCTGAGTCGGCCGGCAAGCTCCAACTCCAGAAGAACGATGAGCACGGCGGCCGCCGATGCTTCGGTCCGGCGAATGATCTCGTCCACCTCGGCGGGGGCCGGTCCCAACAACTCCAGAACCTGATGGCGTATCGTGTCGGCTTCGGCTTCCGCGGCTTTTGTGTCGAGCGGCGGGCCAGGGTCCCGCGCCGGATCGCGAAATCCCGCGCCGAGAATGGGACGCAGCACGTTCAAGACATCCTGCGCGGATTCCGTGAGCGTCGCGCCTTCACGGATGAGCCGATTGGTTCCTTTCGCGCGCGGATCGAGCGGCGAGCCGGGCACGGCAAAGACTTCGCGATTCTGCTCCAACGCATAGTTCGCGGTGATGAGTGAGCCGGACCCTTCCGCGGCCTCGACGATAATCACGCCACGCGACAGGCCTGAGATGATGCGGTTGCGGCGCGGGAAGTGTCGCGCCTGCGGCGTGGTTCCGGGCGGCATCTCGGACACGATCACGCCTTCGGCACGGATGCGCGCGTGGAGCGCCTGGTTCTCGGGCGGATAGACGATATCGATGCCGCCCGCGACGACCGCGCAAGTGCCGGTGGCAAGTGAGCCTTCATGGGCGGCCGTATCGATGCCGCGCGCCAGGCCTGACGCGATGACGAGGCTCGCGTTGCCGAGTTCGCCCGCGATGGTCTGTGCGAATTTACGGCCCAAGGCCGAGGCATTGCGCGCGCCGACGATGGCGATCATGTCGCGCTGAAGCAGCGAGGTGTGCCCCAGCGCATTGATCAAGGGCGGTGGCGCTTCGAGCGCGGCGAGGCCTTGCGGGAAATCCGGTTCGCAAGCCGCGATCATCCGGCCGCCAAGCCTGGCGAGAGCGTCCAGTTCCTTGCGGGCTTCATCGTCCGAGGGGATGCGCAGATCGCGTCCCCCGCCGCGCCGCGCGAGACGCGGCACTTCGGCGAGCGCCTCGCCGGGATCGGGATAGCGCGCGATGATCGTGGCGAAGGTGACGGGGCCGACGTTCTGCGTGCGTGCCAGTCTCAGCCATGCGCGCCGCTGTGTGTCGGACAGCGCGCGGGACACTTACGCGCCTTTTCCAACGCGCGGTTCGGTCCCGTTCAGCAGCCGGCGGACATTCGCGTGATGGGCCAGCAGTACGATCACCGCCATGGCTGCGGTTACCGCGGCGTAGACTTCCTGGTGAAACAAATACATGTAGATCGGCGCCGCGACAGCCGAGACAAGCGCGGAGAGGGACGAGATGCGCGCGACCGCCAGAACCAGCCCCCATGTCGCGAGGGAGAGCAACGCCGCCGGCCAGTAAAGCATGAGCAGGATGCCCAGCGAGACTGCGATGCCTTTGCCGCCCTTGAACCCCAGCCACACCGGGAAGAGATGGCCGAGAACCGCGCCGATCGCCGCCATGACCGCTGCATCTTCGCCGCCCCAATGCCGCGCGATGTAGATCGCGGCGGCTCCTTTCGCGGCATCGCAAATCAAGGTGGCCGCGGCGGCGCCGTATTTGCCGGTGCGCAGGACATTGGTGGCGCCCGTCGCCCCGGAGCCGATTTTCCGGATGTCGCCCGCGCCGGACATGCGCGTGAAGAAGACGCCGAACGGAATCGAGCCGAGCAGATAGCCGATGAGAAGGCCGATCCCCAGAAGATTCCCGTGCAGCGAAATGCCAGCGTCAGTCATCAGTGCTTCTTCTCTTTGGAACGATCGAACACGCATTCGCCGCCGACGAAGGTCATGCGCGCGCGGCCCTGGAATTTTCGGCCTTCGAAGGCGGTGTTGCGCGCGCGGCTGTGCAGCTTGTCGGCGTCCACGATGAAGGGCTCTTCGGGGTCAAACAGCACCAGATCGGCGGGCGCGCCTTTCGCGAGCTTGCCGGTTTCAAGGCCGAGTAGCATTGCCGGGGCAATAGTCACGGTTTTTAGGACGTCGAGCAACGAGGCGTGGCCGTTGTGAACGATGGTGAGCGCGGCGGGCAGGAGCGTCTCCAATCCTACCGCGCCAAACGCGGCCGCGGCGAAGGGCAAGCGCTTGGTGTCGGCGGCTTGCGGATCGTGGCTGGAGACGATCACGTCGATATGGCCTTCGGCGACGCCTTCCACCATCGCGGCGCGGTCGGCTTCGGAGCGCAGCGGCGGCGAGACTTTGCGGAAGGTGAGATAGGAGCCGACGTCCAACTCGTTCATCGTGAGGTGATGGGCCGAGACGCCGCAAGTTACCGGAAGGCCCCGCGCCTTGGCGGCGACGATCGCGTCCAGCGACGCGCGGCAGGAAATCTGCGAGACGTGGTAGCGCGCGCCGGTGAGTTCCACGAGGCGCAGGTCGCGCTCCACGATCATGGTTTCCGCCGCGGGCGGCGCGCCCGGCAAACCCAGCCGCGTGGCGAATTCGCCTTCGGTCATGGATGCACCGTTGCTGAGGTCGGGATCTTCGGCGTGCCCGGCCACCAGCGCGCCATGCGTGGCGGCGTAGGCGAGGGCACGGCGCAAGACGCGGGTGTTGGCGACCGAGCGGTCGCCATCGGTGAAGGCGACGGCACCGGCTTCGCGCAGCAGGCCGATCTCCGTCATGCGCTCGCCTTTCAGCGCATGGGTCAGCGCGGCCATCGGCACGACGCGCACTTTTGCCGTGGCGGCGGCGCGGCGGCGGATGAAATCCACCAGCGCCGCTTCGTCGATCACCGGATCGGTGTTCGGCATGGTGACGATGGTGGTGACGCCGCCAGCAGCCGCGGCTTCGCTGGCCGAGGCCAATGTCTCGCGATGCTCGCTGCCCGGCTCGCCGGTGAAGACGCGCATGTCGATCAGACCGGGCGCGAGCACGAGGCCCTTGCAGTCGATCACTTCGGGATCGTGCGGATCGGCGGTGTTGAAGAGTTTGGCGCCGACATCGGCGATCTTGCCGTTCTCGACCAGAAGGCCGCCGCGCGTATCGAGGCCGGTGGCCGGGTCGATCAGCCGCGCGTTGCGGAAGGCGAGGCGCCCCAATTTGTTGGAAGAGCTCATGTGTTGCGCCCCTCCTTTGCGAGGTTGCGGGAGAGCGCATCCAGCACCGCCATGCGGATGGCGACACCGTTTTCCACCTGCTCCTGAATGACGCTGACCTCCAGATCGTCCGCCACATCGGAATCGATCTCGACGCCGCGGTTCATCGGGCCCGGATGCATCACGAGCGCGCCGGGTTTGGCGAGCCGAAGCTTCTCGCGGTCGAGGCCGTAGAAGTGGAAATATTCGCGGGTGGACGGTACCAGCGCGCCGGTCATGCGCTCCAGTTGCAGGCGCAGCATCATCACGATATCCACGCCCTTCAGGCCCTCGCGCATGTCGGTGAAGATTTCGCAGCCGAAGCGGTCGGCATCGGCGGGCAGCAGAGTGCGCGGCGCGATCAGGCGCACGCGCGCGCCCATGCGCGACAGAAGATGGACGTTGGAGCCGCCCACGCGGCTGTGCGCGATGTCGCCCCAGATGGCGACGATGAGGCCTCCGAACTGGCGCCTCCGCCGGCGGCTCGTCAGT
>JAFECN010000187.1 GCA_018242145.1 Pseudomonadota bacterium | reverse complement strand
TGTCCGCGGCGCCGGCATAGAATTCCAGATAGCGGGACAGTGCCACCGCATCGGCGCGTGCCTGCTTCAGCGGCTTGCCGACATCGCGCGCTTCCAGATCCGCCAGCGTATCCACCTGTTCGGCGACGAGCGCGCTCATCTTCGCCAGCACCCGGCCGCGCTCTGCGGCGGTGGCCTTGCCCCATGCACCGCGCAGCGCGTCCTGCGCGGCTTTCACGGCGGCATCGATGTCCTTCGCCGTGCCGGCGGCGAGTGCGCCGAAGGTTTCGCCGGTGGAGGGATCTTCAACGGGGATGGTCGCGCCAGCTTCCGTCCAGCGCCCGCCGATCAACAGCTCTTCCTTGATCATCCGGGGAGTCTGCGCGCAACCGCCAGAACGGTCAATGAGTCCGCCAGCGACAGAATGGAATGGCGGGAGCGCGATCCGGCGCGCTCCCGCCGCTACGTCATCAGTATTTGTAATCCAGCCGCACACCCACCGTCGCTGGTTCGCCGCGCTGGGCGATGTTGATGCCGGGCAGGAAGAAGTTGCGCGTCGTGTCGTACTTCGTGTTGGTGCAATTGTGGCAATACACCGTTGCCGCCCACGGGCCGTCATTGGGGGCAAGAGTGATGTTCACATTCGTCAGCCAGTAGGATTTCACATAGTAGACCGGACCCAGCAGCAGCGGATTCAGGTGATCGTGGAACACCCAATTCGCGCCGGTATCCAGCGTGTAGCCGGACAATTGCCAAGTGTAGTTGACCGACCCGTTGTAGCTGAGGGGCGGGAAGCCGATGCGCGCGCCTTTTTTATTGTCGTAGATCGCATTGCCGGCGGGCGGCACGCAGATGGATGCCGGCACGCAGGCTGCGACCGAGGCGGGGATGTCGAGGAAGTTGTCGAATTCGTCGAACTTGCCGTCCTTCCAGCCGAGGGCCTGTGTGATCCGCAGCGCATCCAGAGGCTGCCAGATCACCGACAACTCGCCGCCATACACATGAGACTTCGGCGCGTTGACGAGCGAACCGACCGGGCCGGTGGTGCCCCACACGGCGGATTGGATTTGCTGGTTCTCGTAGTGATACCAGAAGACCGAGCCGTTCACTTGCAGCGTATCGTTGAGCAGATTGGACTTCACGCCGCCCTCATAGGCCCACAGAACTTCCGGCTTGAGCGGCGGCGCGGATTGCGAACCGTTATACGTTGTGAAACCGCCCGACTTGATGCCTTCGCTGACGCTGGCGTAGAGCATCACGTTCTCGTTGGGCTTGTACTCGATTTCACCCTTGCCCGAGAGGCGTCTGTTCTCGATGGACTGCGCGGTCCCCGGCACCAGCGGAATTGTCGGCGCACCGGGAAGGAAGACGCCGTTCAGCTCAAAGCCGCCGAGGGAACGCTTTTCGTCGTTGTAGCGCAGCCCGCCGATGAGCTTGAGCTTGTCGGTGATCTGGTACTCTTCCTGCGTGAAAATCGCGGCGGTCGTAACGCGCTGGCGATAACGCGTGTCGATCGCCAGACCGAGCGACTGCGCGAAATCGGAATCGAAGATTTCATCCATGTTCTGGTGCGAATAGTACCCGCCGATCATCCAGCTCAACGGCCCCGAACCGTTCGATGCCAGCCGCACTTCCTGCGAGAAGACATGCGCGTCGGTGTCGAAATAGGTGCCGGCCAGCGCGTATTGCGTGGCATCCCAGTCGTTGTATTCGCGCCGGTGCAGGCCTTCGAAGGAGGTGATCGACGTCAGTTCGGCGAAACCGAGATCGCCGTGAACCTGCATGTTCACGCCGTTGCTGTCGGTCTTGTGGAACGGTGCTTCGGTGGGCGCGATGCCGGTCAGCGTGGCAAAGGTCGCGGAGCCGCCCCATGCCGTCTCGCGCGTGTTCGTAAAGGCCGGGATCGTGAGGCCGGTTAGGTTGTCCGGATTGGTGCTGAGAATCGGATCGAACAGATACAAACCGTTCGGCTGAGAATGATCGTAGCCATAGTGCCCTTCAAAAAGCACGTTCCAGCGGTCGTTGAGCGTCCACAGAAGCTCGCCGCGAACCGAGGTGGTGTCCTTTTTGCCGAGGCGGTCGCCGTTATCGCGGTTCTTCTGCCACGAGCCGCCTTGATCGGTGATGAATGCGAGGCGCCCATCGAGCCCATCGGCGAGCGGAACGTTGATGTATCCGTTGCCGATGAATTCGTTGTGGCTGTCGTAATCGGCGGTCAGGCCAAGTCCGAACTCGTCGGTGGGCTTGTTGGTGATGAAATTGATCGCGCCGCCCGTCGTGTTCACGCCGTAGAGCGTGCCTTGCGGGCCGTAGAGAACTTCGGTGCGCTGGATATCGAAGATCGAGCCCTGCGTCTGCGCCGGAATCGGATAGGCGACTTCGTCCACATACACGCCGACCGTGGAGGAGTTGTTGGACGCGTAATCGTCGAAGCCGACGCCGCGCAGGCGGAATTCGGGCTGGCCGCTGCCGAAAGCGGGAACGGCTTCCAGGCTCGGCGTTGCATATTGCAGCCCGTTGACCTTGGTGATGCCCTGCCGTTTCAGGTCTTCGTCGGTCAGCACGCTGAGCGCGATCGGCACGTTCTGGGCCGACTCAGTGCGCTTCTGCGCGGTGACGGTTACGGTTTCGATGCCCGAGCTTTGGTTTTGCGCGGACGCACCTGCGAATATTCCGCTTGCGCCCAGCAATATGGGTGCGCAGACCCCGGCCAGAAAAATCCGTTTCATGGAAAGCCCCCTCGAATGTCGACGCCGCGCTGCGGCTTGCCGGAAAACTGTGCGCCGGGCGCCCCAATTGTCAACGAACGCGACACGCGAGTTTCCGCTATTCATTCGCGCGGCAGATTTTTCTGCCACACTGCTCGGGGTGAAATCATGCGGAAGCGGATTGACGCGGCGTTATTCTGGCGATGGGCGTCCGTTCTTTGCCGGGCGCCAGATAAAGCGTCGCGAGCACCACCGTGAAATTCGCCACCAGGCCTATGAAACCGGGATTTATGCCGCCCACCGGTATCCCGAACTCGAAGATCGTGATGGCGATCAAGTCACCGATAAGAATGCCGGCAATAATCGCGGACGGCCGAACGCGGCGCGCGAACAGAATGCTCAACACCCCCGGAAGAGATTGAGTAATGCCGAAATAAAATAGGTTGTTGATGGTCACCAGCAATTGCGATGACGTCGCCGCGCCGGCGATGGACAGTAGCAAGTAGAACGCGATGATCACCTGAGACCAGCGGCGTTGTTGATCGTTGGTCAGGCCCGGCACCAGATTTCGCGATACCAACGGTCCGATCGCAAGGCATATTCCCGTTAACACGACCAGTGCCGAAAGGGCCGCGCCCGCCAGGACGATCCCGGTTATGGGCGCCGGCAGAAGCGCGCTGGCGACCGCGGGGAAGACCTCATTTGCAGACGACAGTTGCATGGGATGCAGAAGTGCAAAATAGGCGACCATTGTCAGA
>JAFECN010000186.1 GCA_018242145.1 Pseudomonadota bacterium | reverse complement strand
GGATGGCTTGCGCGCGCAGGAAGTCGAACTTCTCCGGCATGCGGCCCTGATCCAGCGCCCGGTCGGAGCCGGACACGGCGGCGCCCCGGCCGCGCAGGATGAGCGCCAGCGGCAGCATCCCGCTGCCGCCGATGCCGCAAAAGAAATAAGGCCTGTCGAGAGTCATCGCCGGAAGCTATAAGCGGGTCGGGGCGGTGACAAGCGACGGCGAACGCATGCGTGGGAGGAAATTTCGGATCGGCGTGATGGCGCCCGCCTCGCGCCTGGACCCCGCCGTGCCGGACAAGGTTCTGGCCGTGTCGCGGTCGCTCTATGGCAACGGCGAAGACGCGCCCGAGATCGTTTTCCATCCGCAATGCTTTCTTGCATCCGGCCATTTCGCGGGAGACGACGACGCACGGGCGAAGGCGTTTCTCGACATCGCCAATGACGAAAGCTTCGATGCGCTCTGGTTCGCGCGCGGCGGTTACGGCTCCAACCGCATCGCCGGGCGCGTGACGGCGGCGTTGAAGCCCGCCGCGCACAACAAGACCTATCTGGGCTATAGCGATACGGGCTTTCTCCTCGCCGGTCTCTACAAAGCTGGCTTCCCGCATGTGGCGCATGGTCCGGTGATAGCCGATATCAACAGGGACGGTGGCAAAGAGGCGGTCGAACGGGGACTGCGCTATCTCTTCGCCCGCGATGCGAAGACGCTGGAGCCCACCGTTTCCACAGAAACGCCGTCGGTGGCGTTCAACATCGCAATCCTGAGCACATTGATCGGCACCGATCTGCTGCCCGATCTTTCCGGGCATGTGCTGATGCTCGAAGAAACGTCCGAATATATGTACGCGATCGACCGCATGATGTTTCACATCGCGGCCTATGCGCCCCTGCGCAAGCTGGCCGGCATCCGGCTGGGGCGTTGCAGCGCCATTCCGGATAACGACCCGCCCTTCGGCCAAACGGACGAAGAGGTCGTAAGACATTGGTGCGATGTGTCCGGCATCGCCTATCTGGGCCGCGCCGATATCGGGCATGATGTCGCCAACAAGATTGTCCCGTTCGGGCGGCTGCCTGGGGTGTGATCGTCTGCACTTCTTGTGACCGCCGATTTCTTCTAGACGAAACGCAGATAACGTGCCCCTCTGCGCGCAATGGAATTTCTATCCATGTGACGTTTCGCGGATGGCGGCTGGAGGCGTGAAGCGATGGAGCCGGTTCTGCTGGCGTTGCTGATCTTTCAGATCAAGCATTTCCTCTGCGATTTTGTGCTGCAGACCACCTATCAGGTTCGCAACAAGGGCCAATATCTGCATGCCGGCGGCATCCTTCACGCCGGGCTGCACATGCTGGGGTCCATTCCCGCGCTGCTGGTGCTGACATTATCGCCGGCTGTGGTGGTCGTTTTGCTGCTGGGGGAATTCCTCATCCACTATCATACCGACTGGGCGAAAGTGCAGATCGATCGCGCGCTGCGCCTGAACGATACGAACACGCTCTACTGGACGATTTTCGGCGGCGACCAGCTCGTTCACCAATTGACCTATCTGGGAATGGTTTACGGCGCCCTGCATCTGGCGTTCTGAAAGCCTGCGCTCAGATGGCCTGTTTGCTGCCCGTCATCCGTGCGAAGAACGTGCGCATGCGGGTCAGGATGTCGCGCTCGACGGCCTGCTTGTCGACCTTGCGGTTCGCGAGCGCATCGATCTCAAGCTGGCGCTGCGCCAGAACGCGGCTGAACCGCTCGAACAGTTCCGGGTTCTTCTTGAGCATGGCGTCGATCGTTTCGCGCGTGATTTCCAGCGCGCGCAGGCGCGTGAGCGCCGTCACCGTTGCGGTGCGCGGCGCGCCGGTCATCAGGGACATCTCGCCCACCACGTCGCCGGCGGCGCTGACGGCGACTTCCTGCTGATCGCCCGCCGGTGTGTTGATGGCGATGCTGATCGCGCCTTCCAGCACGATGAACATCGAGACGGCCGCATCGCCCTGCCGCATCAGCACATTGCCGCGTTGCAGCTCGATGGGCTTGCAGTGCTCGCCAAGAACCTTGCGTTCTTCGTCGCTCAGCGCGTTGCGGAACAGGCTGGTGTTCATCAACGCTTCCTGGATCTCGCGCGGCTCCAGCAGGTCGCGGATATCCGGCGGCGGCGCCATTTCGATCTGCGTCACCGGCATGGGAAGCTCGTTCTGCAGAAGAACGTCCTGCAGCGCGCGCAACATGAGCGACTTGGCCGTTGCCGGCGAGCATTGATTTGGGAAGAACCAGAACCGCACGGAATAGAGCACCGCGTCCTGCGTGATCTGTGTCAGCACGACTTCGGGATCGGGATGCCGCGCGAGGCCGGGAAGGCGAACGACCTTGTAGGCTTCGCCCAGCATCATGTCGATCACGCGGTCGGACGGCAGGCGCGAGTCGATTCCGATCTCGATGTCCAGCCGCTTGGCGCCTACGGGGCGGCTGTGATTGACGATGACGTTGGTGGTGAACAGATGGTTCGGCACGCTCGCGCGCGTTCCGTCTTCGAGCGTCACATAGGTGGAATGCCAGCTCGATCCGGAGATGCAGCCATAGATCGGCGCGGGCATCTGGTCGGTCGAAACCGTAATCCAGTCGCCGATGGCGTAGGAGTTCTCCATGTTGATGGAAATGCCGGACACGATGTCCTGGATATCCGGCTGCAGCGCAACGCCGATACCGGCCGCGATCGCGATGGAACCCGCCGCGATGCCGGCAAGCGAAATGCCTTCCTGCAGCCACAACGCAAAGGCGCTTGCCAGCGCGACGAAGAACACCGTGACGATGTCCTGGATAAGCTTCGGGGTCTCGCGATTGCGCCGCCGCTTGAGGTGACGATCCCAATAAAAATGACGGAAGACGCGATCGGCGACGAAGGCAAGCGAAATGATCAGGGCGGATGTGATCACCCGTTCCACAATGCTTTCCTGCGCGTGAACGGCATCCGCAATGAGCGGAACGCCGAACAGGCGGGCAAGCAAAAGAAGAGTAGCGACGAAGAACGCCCAGATCATCATTTCTCCGTCATGTGAATCTCGACCCCCTCATGGCCCTGCGCGAGCCGTTCGGCGTGCCATCTTATACAGGAATCTTCGGGCGCTTCAGCAGCCAGCGCGGCAAATAGGTCCCTAGCTTCGGGATCGCGGGCAGCGGCTTTTTCGAACGCGGCCCGATAGCGCGGCGCCATCTCCTCCCGGCGGCTGCCCGGATGCAGGGCTTCGAACACCATGGTCGGCACGGTCTTGCCCTTGAGGATCACCGAGGCGATCTCGCGGAATTGGATGGTCTTGCACAGATCGCGCGTCTCGCCCGCCACGCAGATGTGGGTGCCGAACTGCTTGTTCAGGCCTTCGAGGCGCGAGGCTGCATTCACCGCGTCGCCCTGGGCGGTATAGCTCAACCGCGTCTTGGAGCCGAAATTGCCGACCGCCGCGGGGCCGGTGAGAACGCCGATGCGGGTGATGCCGAAATCCTGTCCTCTGGCCTGGCATTTCCGGCGGAATTCTTCGGAGAAGGTGTCCATGTCCAGCGCGCAGCGCACGGCGCGTTCGGCATGATCGGGAAGGTCGTAAACCGGCACGTTGAAGATCGCGAACACGGCATCGCCGATGAACTTGTCCACCATGCCGTCATGCTTCTGGACAACCTGGGTCATGCCTTCGAGATATTCGTTGATCAGCTCGGCAAGCTCTCGCGATTCCATCTTTTCGGAGAAGGTCGTGAAGTTCGCGATGTCGGTGAAAAGATAGGTCATCACCCGGCGCTCGGCTTCCAGCGATGCACGCTCGGGATGGGCGACGAGAAAATCGACGACCTTGGGCGAAAGATAGCGCGAGAACATGCCCTGGATCTCCAGGCGCTGCCGCCGCGCCTGCAGGCCGGTCAGCGAGTCCATCGCGATAAAGCTGAGAATGCAGGCCAGCGACGGCGCCAGTAGGTCTAGCACCAGATCGCTGTAGTAATAGATGTAGAGTCCCGCCACGCAATAGGCCGCAACGATCGCGGCCAGAACCACAAGACGCGGCGCCAGATGAAAATTCAGGACGCCGAGAAGCGCGGCCAGAAGGGCCAATACCAGCGCCACGGCAAGATTGGTTTCCCAACCCGCGAAGGGCGATACCGCGCCATCGAGCAGCGTGGATATGCCATAGGCATGCGCGAACACGCCCGGCATCACGCCATCCAGCGAGATGGTTGCAAGCGGCGTGCGGTGGCGGTCGACCAACGTGAGATCGGAGCCGACAAGAACGATGCGCCCGCCGAATTGCGCCGGCCCCACAAGCTTGAAAAGCGGCGGCGCATATTGGTTGACCGTCCATGCGCCGGTTTCGAAATAGTCGTATTTCTGTCCTTTAGGCGGTTTGCGCCAGACGATGGTTTGGGTTTTGTCGGCGGTCTTCACGCCCGCCTTCGCGGCAATGGCGCGTTCAAAGCTGAGAAGATAGCGGCCGTCCGCCACCGTCATGCCGGGATGGATGGTGCGGACGATGCCATAGGAATCCTTCGGCAGGTCAGGTGTCGCGCGATCCTTTTCCGGAACGAACGACCGCAGATAGGCGAGTTGCTTGGACGTGACGTTGCCGGGCTCCTCCGTATAGGCAATTACCAGCGGCGTTTTCATGCTGCGGATGACCTGCTCCAGCGCGGCATCCTTCGCCGGCTCGGTCGGCTGATCGAACAGGATGTCGATGCCGATGACCTTGGGATGCGATTCATCCAGGCGCTTCAAAAGCTCGGCCAGCATGCCGCGGTCGATCGGCGAACGGTAGGGAAGATGGCGCAGCGTCGCTTCGTCGATACTGACGATGCGGACGCGCTCATCGCTCGGCTGCTCATGGGCCGCGAAAGCGAACTCGATGTCCTTGATGAAGTTGTCGGCATTGGTCAGCGGCTGGAATTTGGCGACCGCCAGAACCGAAAGAACTGCCGCGATCAGCGCGACAAGTGCGAGCGTGAGGATCGAACTGAAATGCCGTCCGCGCACAAGATCGCGCGCGCGCTGAACCCACGCGCCAGGTTTCATCGCGATGCGCGCAACAACGCTTCCGCCTGCGGGGCGCAGCCCTTCTGCAGCATCCAGGCCGCCCGCATCTGATCGGTGGAGAGGGACGCCGGAACGGTACTGATCGCAACCGCCGACTCATTGCCGTTCACGGAGATGAAATAGCTGGCGTCGCCATGCACGCCCATGTCGGGCTTCACGGCAAGCTCGGTGTCGCCGCGTGGCCAGGTCGTCTGGGCTTTCCAGCTACGATCCGCTGGCATGATGACGACGTCCGCAGCTTTGTCGGAGGCAGGACGCCAGAACACCGGCTCGCGGCCTTCGAGCAAACATTCGCTGCCGGGATGAACGGCATCGAGCAGCCATGGCTTCGGCAGATCGACCTTGTTGGCGCCGCGCGTCGTTCCGATTTCTCCGAGCCTGCCATTGCCGTTGGAGGCAAGCGCGTTGAACGCCGCAGCAAGCTGGACCCCTTGCGATGCGATCGGCGCCTTCTGATACGGCCCATCGAGCTTGATGGTCTGCCCGCTGTCGGACACCAGAGTGAGGTGCTGCCCCTGCTTGAGCACCAGCGGCTTCGTGGGATCGACGATGGTGCCGACCTTGAGGTTTACGCCACGCGCCTCCACCACGACATATTGCGCCGCCTCTGCGGCGCCCGCGAACAAGGCGAATGAAACAATGGCGGAGATGAAGAGGGCGCGCGTTTTCATGGATGCTCCGCGTCGGTCAGTTGAGCGCTGCGTTCGACGCCCGCCGAAAGGGTTTGCCCGTCACCGATCACCGTGAAGGCCGCCCAATTGAACGGATGTGCTGTCGAACCCTGCGCGATCAGCGATAGCTGGGACTGGCGAAGCGCCTCGGCTACGCCGCGCATCCGGTTGGCGCGGTTGAACACGCCGGTCATCAGCGTTGCGGTTGCGGCCGAGGGGACTTCCCAATGGCTTGCCAGAACAGCGCGCGCACCAGCGGCGAAGAAGGCATCGGAAAGCCCTTCCAGCGCGCCGCCGCCCAGGCCATTCGCCGTTTCCGCCGTGTTGCAGGCGGACAGAACAACGAGGTCGGCATTGAGTTGAAGGTTCGCGATTTCACTGGCGGTGAGCATGCCGTCCGTGGTGGTGGTGGCCGCAGCGCCCATGGGCGGGGAAAGCGCCAGAGCCGGCTCGCTTTCGCAATGCATCTCGCCCGGCAGAATGCCATGGGTCGCAAAATAGAGGACGCCGTACTGCCCCAGCGGCTGGCTGCGCAGATTGGCTTCCGTCGCCTGCGCACCCAGCAGCACGGTGGCGTTGGCGCCGCCGATCTGCGCACCGATGGCCTTCACTTCGTTGGCGGTGCCCGGCAGCGGCGGCAACGCACGCAACAGATTGGGCGAAACGGGGCCCGCTTCGCGGCACGCGCCGGACAGGTCGGACAAGGCTTTGGCGCCCGCAGCCCCCGATGCGCCCTGGAAGAGCGGCGCGCCCAGGCCCAGGAACGGACGCGGCGCAGGTTTGCGGCTGGCTGCTTCCTGCCTGAGCGTGACGAGGGAGCGCGGCGACGGCACTTCGCTGATCGCAAAGCGTCGCACGAGCCATGCCGCATTGCTGTAATCGCGGCTGTCGCCGGGGTCCTGGCTCACCAGCAAGGAGAGCGGAAGACTCGACAGAGGACCACCCGGCACGATGATCAGGTGATCGACACCGGCAAGCTTGCTCTCCGCCGGCGCGACCAATGCCTTATAAAGAGCGTAAGAGTTCTTCAGGCTGAATTCCGGAACGCGCCCCAAAGCCGGAACGAATGCGGCGCGCAGATCGTCCACATCGGCCGTCAGCGCGTCCCGGCCGATGGCCAAGGGTACGGACGCGAAGCCGTTTTGCCGAACCACCAGGGCATAGCTTGAGCTTTCGCCCACGATGAAGAACAGCATCGCGTCGTCGGACGCGAGTTGCTTCTGAACCGCGGCAAGGTCCGCCGCCCCCGGATGCGCGAGCGCGGCATAATCCGGATAGCTTTGGCGAACCTTGTTGGTCAGATCGTCAACCGTGGCGGAAGCAAGCTTCAGCCTGGCGTTCAAACCGTCTTCCAGATCGCTATTGCGCTCGTCGTTCGGGCGCGCCATTTCGGCGGCAAGATCGACTTGCGCGCGGTTGCGATCTGCGGTCGCCTTCTGAAGTTGCGTGACGAGGCTGGCCAGCGCATCGTTTCCGGCCGCGCGGCGCGCCGCGACGCGGGCGATGGTCTGATCGGCAACGCCGGTGCTTGCGAACTGGCTGGTGCGGAAAATCTCCGTGTCGCGCGCGATCTGATCGCCGCTCGCACCGCTGCCGGTCTCCGCCGTGATGAACTGAACGATGTCATCGGAATAGATCTGGTTGCGCGTCACCGGATCTTTTGCCGCGATCTTGAAAGCGATGCGAAAGGCTTCCAGCGCGGGCGCATAGAGCTGCTGACGGGTGTAGAACTCGGCGAGCCGCAGATTGGAAAGCGCCGCTGGCGCGGTATCGCCGAAAATCTGCGTATCGAGATCGCGCGCATCGCGCAGGTCGTGCTCCGCGGCGACCACGCGGCCCTGCTGCTCGTTGATCTGGCCGATCAAAGCCACGGTGTCCGACCGCCACCACAGCGGCAGGCCCGGTTCTTCGCTGACGATCCAGAGCGCCTCTTCAGCGGCAGCCCGCGCACTGGCCAGATCGCCGACGCGCAGCGCCATCGCGGCTTCGACACGCAGGTCATGGGACAGTTCGCCCTGGCTGATGCCGGATGCCGCGCCGCCCGACGGGTCCGTTGTCTGTGCGGCTTTGGTTGCCGCGGCGATCTGGGCGCGGCGCGCGGCCGTCGCCTGTCGCGCAAAATCCAGCGCATCGGCATAGTGACGCTGATTGGCGGCATCGAGCGCGAGATAGGAATCGTACCGCGCCCGCGCATCGTTGTCCGCCGAGCCTTCGATGATTGGGCCGGCGCGATGGAAAAGAGCAGCGGCTTCCGCGAAGCGCCCCTGATTGCTGACCTGCAAAGCAAGCTCGGTCAGGGACTGGCCCACAACGATCGAATTCGGACCAAAGAGCTTTTGCTCGACCGCCAGAGCATCGCGATAATGGGACTCAGCCGATGCGTAATTGTCCGCCGCGGCCGCCAGACGCGCCGCCTCGATAGACTTCTTATAGTCTCCGTAGCTGCTTCCGGAGGCTTGGACGATCGAGCTGGGCAATTTCGACTGCATGGCCTGGAGCGCTGCCGCCGAGTCCGCCGCGGAAGTCGCAACATGGCCATCGACAGCGAGCGCCTTTTGAAGGACCGGAAGCAGCGAAGGAATACCCTGCCCGCGATAAAAATTGCCGCCGGATTCCTGGCCCACGAGCACGCGCGGCCAACTGTTGCTTTTCAATGTGCAAACGCGCATCGCCATATGGCCGAACCATTGCGGCGCGGCGCAGGCGGCGTCCGCGTTCGGCAACGTCAGCAGGCCTTCGAGAAAGGCTTTGTGCTGCACCGGGTCTGCCGGCGCGGATCGTCCGAGCGGGACGGCGGAGATTTGCCCGGCAGCCTCTGCCGAAGCTCCGCAAACGATTGTCACCGCTTCGCCAGCACTGAGGGCGCCGGAGGATTTGCAGGTCTCACCGGCAAGGTTCTTTCCGAGATCTGCCGCATGGGCTGCGGACGGAACCGCAAGGCCAAGCGTCGCCGCCAGCAGCAGATGCGTATATTTCACCACCGCCATAGCGCCTCATTGCCCCAGCTTGAGTAATCCACGTCCGCCGGCGGAACGCCGTGCGGCTGATTTGGCGTCAATGTCACGATCTGTTTCAGCAAGCCCGGAATGAGCATCTTGCTGGAGACGGCGATCGTCTTGCCCTCGCCCAGCGATTTTCCGACCGAATCCGCAACCGTGTCGGAAACCGTCGTCTGTTCGGAATTGTCCGAAAGCTGTTCGAGCGGCGTCGGACCCTGGGTGTTATCGACCGTATCGATGCTTGCCAATTGCTGCACGTAGGTGGGCGCGGCCGTTACTGTTGTGAAGGCGGAGGTTGTTACGGGGTTGGTCGAGGTCTGCGTGATCGCGGCAACCGATCCTTGCGTGCCCGCGCTTACGCCGCTTGATGCGACCGTTCCGCTGACCGTACCCGTGCCCGTCGCGTTGCCGAAGCCCGCCGACGAGCCTTGGGCCTTGCCGGGTATATAGGTCAGATTTGTGCCTTGCCCCAGCGCAACGGAGCCCGCGACATTGCCGGTGCCGGTCCGGGAGGCATCGCCGTTGCCGATCTGCGCATAGCCGTTGGCGCCGGTGTTGCTGCCAGCCAGCGTAAGGTCCGCCACCGTGACATTGCCACTGATGGTGAAGTTGACCTTGGCGCCGGCCACGGGCTTGTTCTCGCCTTGGCCGCCATTGCCGATCTGCGTGTAGGAGTTGGCGCCCGTGCCGGCCGTCAGCTTGAGCTGATCCTGGCCGGGAACATTGGGCGCCTGCACCGCGACGGCGATTTCGCCGGAAATGGTTCCGCTCGAGCCATTGGCGACATTCTTGTTCAGGAAGTCGCCACCGTTGCCGATCTGCACATAAGCATCGTTCCCGCCGCCGGTCAGGCCGAGCGCGGCATAGGTCATGACGCTGATGTTGCCGCCGATCGTCACCGTTCCGTTGAGCGACTGGCCCGAGAGATATCCGCCATTGCCGATCTGGACGTAGCTTCCCTGACCGGTTCCGGCGTTCAAAGCCATGGCGCCGCTATTGCTGACCGCGATGTCTCCCGTTTCGCTGTAGCCGCCGGTGTTGCTATTGCTTTCCGCGCCGCCATTGCCGATCTGCGCATAAGCTTCCTGCCCGGCACCGCCATTGAGCGCGATATTGGACGTGGCCGTGACAGTGATCGGCGCGCTGCTGGAGCCGGTGACGTTATAGCCGCCGTCGCCGATTTGCGCGTAATAGCCGGTGCTTCCGCCGCCGCTGATCGTGACATTTCCCAGAGCGATCACATCGATCGCACCGCTGCCGCCCCCGTGATAGCCGATCTGCGCGTATCCGTTTGTCGCCGAAAGCAGAAGGTCGGTCGCCTCGATCTCCGTGGTGCCGCTCTTGGAACCGACGGCCACGCCGCCCGATGCGTTGGCGCCGCCGACGGTGATCGTGTGGGCGGCGGCCAAGATGATGTCGCCCGTGCCGGCGTTCTGAATGGAGCCGCTTACCGAGAGGTTATCGGCGGACACTATGTAAAGATCGTGCGCGCTGCTGTAGCTTCCCACCGAACCGACATCGAACGTGCCGGAATTCGTGGTGTAGAGCGTGAAATCGCCACCGATAATGTCGTTGGCGATGCTCGCTCCGATGCCTTGAACCGTTCCTGCCAGCACAGTCACATTGCCGGTCAGCGTGCCGCCCATCGCGGAGCCGCCGATCAGCGAGGTCGCGCCGGAGGCATTGGCGAGCGTAGCGGTTGTGGCGGAAACGGTAATATTGCCGTTGGCGTTCACACCGGAATTGCCAACACGCGCCTGCGACGCCGTTCCGTTCGCATTAAGCGACAGCGTGCCGCCGCTCGCGACGAGGATGTCGCCTGCCGCCGTGCCATAGGAGCCTTGGCCCAGCAAGGCGTTGCCATAATTGCCGGCGGCGAGCGAGACGTTTCCGCTCGCGGTCACCGTAATATTGCTGTTCGCGCTGTTGTAGCCGCGCGCGCCCAGAAGAGCGACGGTGCCCGTGCTCGTCGTGGAACTGGACGAGATCGTGAGATTGCCGGTGTTGACGCTGATGCTGCCCGATGCGTTCTGGTTGCGCAGCAGGCTGTTGCCCATGCCGATCACCGCGCCGGTGTTGGTTCCTGTCGCCGAGATCAGCACCGAGCCGGACGTGATCGCGATATTGCCGCTTGCATCGCCGCGCTGAGACGGCGTCGTGGCGCCAGCCTGTTGATTGCCGATCTGCGCGGATGAGGTGGCGTTTTGCGCGATAACGCCGACCTGGCCGCCGGCTGCGATGGTGATATTTCCGCTCTGCGACGACCCATCGCCACCAATGACTCCGATATCGGCGATGGACGACGACGAATTCGTCTGCACCGTGACATTGCCGCCGGCAAAGACCGAAATGTCGCCTTTGAGAGCGCCCGTGAGGCCATAACCGCCATTGCCGATCAGGGCGACGGTATTGTTGCTTGCCGTTTGAACGGTCACATCGCCGGCCGTATTGACCTGGATCGCGCCCGTTCCCGCCCCGGCATAGCCAAGCTGCGCGTTGCCGTGCACGGCCGAGATCACGAGGTTCTTCGCGGTAACCGAGGTGCTGCCGCTCTGCGAACCGAGGGACGCGCTGCCGCTGGCACCCGAACCGCCGATGGTCACATTGCCGGCAGACACGAAGGTGAGGTTTCCGGAGCCGGAATTCTGCAGCGACGATTCCAGCAGAACATCGCCGCCTGCGTTCAGCAGGAAGTCGTGCGTGCTGCTGTAGCCCTGGGTATCATCGATTTCCAGCGTGCCGGAGCCGAGGCTGTTCACCGTGACATCGCCGCCGACAAGATCGTTGAAGACGCTGCTGCCGATACCATCCAGCGATTGCGCGGTGATGACGACATTGCCGGAATAGGAACCGGAGACCGCTGCATTCCAAAGGCTCACATTGGTATCGCCGATTTGCGCCAATGTACCGTTGACGCCACCGCCGGGTGTCGCGGTCAGCGCCGCGCCGCCGGAAACCAGCACGCTGTTTCCGGCCAGAACGCTGATATCTCCGGTGACGGTATCGCCATAACCGGCAGCGCCGATCAGCGCCACGGAGCCGTTGCCGCTCGCCGAAACCGTGATGTTGCCGTTCGAAGCATTACCGGCGGAGACACTGAGCGAGCCCCCGATCTTGCCGGGCGCACCGTTCGCCGCGTTTCCGATCTGCGCTTCGCCCTTCGTGCCCGATGCCAGCAGGCTGACCCCGCCGCCGGTCGAAATCACCGAGATGTTTACGGTGCCGTTGCCGCTCTGCAACGCACCAATGCTGGCATAGCTTCCATTGGCGGTCAGGGAAATATTGCCGGTCGCGGCGACGGCGACATTGCCGCTGGTGAACCCGCCGCTTTCGATCCGCGCGTAGCCATTGTCCTGCGAGGCAAGCGTGACCGCGCCGGACTGGACGGAGATATTTCCGGAGCCTTGGCCCTGAACAGGATTGCCTTGCGAATCCGCGGGGGCGGACACGCTGCCAATGCTGCTTAGGCCGCCGTTGTCGCCGAGAAGTGACAACGCGCCCGTCGTTACGATGTTGATGTCGCCGGAGACAGCGCCGCCGCCGAGATGACCGATGCGCACTTGTGAATTTTGCCCGGAGGTCAAGGCCAAGCTGCTGGCGGCGATGGCAATATTGCCGCTCAGTGCGCCTTCATCGTCGATCTCATGAAACGACCCATTCCCGATCTCCGCAAAGGATGCGCCGCCCGTTGCGCCGACGGTCATCGCGCCAGCCTGAATTGTAATGTTGCCGGAGGATGGGGCGGTTGTGCTTCCATAAGAGAAATCGAATGCCATATTTCCGATATGGGCATATCCGTAATCGTCGATACCAGGATTGTCCGCTATCAGGCCGAGCGATCCGCCGTTGGTATTGATGGATATGTCGCCGCTTTCGGAGACATTGCTGTCGCCAAGATTGCCGATCATGGCGAGCGAGGCATCGGCAGTGCTTTCGACTTTGACGCTTGCGGCGTGGGTCACGACGCTGACGTTGCCGCCCACCGAACCGTTTGCACCGGCCCCACTATTGCCGATAAGCGCAATCGTGCGATTGCCATTGGCCAATAGAGTAATATTGCCGTTAGCCGCACTGGCTGTAGAAACGCTGACCGTACCGCCAACAGATCCCGAAGCCCCGTTTTCCGCATTTCCGATCCGCGCTTGGCCGTTCGTGCCCGACGCCAGCAAGCTGATCCCGCCCGCGGTCGAGATCACCGAGATATTTACGGTGCCGTTACCGCTCTGCAATGCGCCAATGCCGGCATAGCTTCCATTGGCGGTCAGGGAAATGTTGCCGGTCGCGACGACGGCGATATTGCCGCTCGTGAACCCGCCGCTTTCGATCCGCGCGTAGCCATTGTCCTGCGAAGCAAGCGTGACCGTGCCGGACTGGATGGCGATATTTCCGGAGCCCGCGCCCTGAACTGGATTGTCGTCGGAATCCAGAGTGGCAGAAACACTGCCGATGCTGCTGAGACCAGCGTCGTTACCAACAAGCGATAACGCACCCGTCGTCACGATGTTGATATCGCCGGTGACGCTGCCCATGCCAAGATGACCGATGCGTGCCTGATCCAGACTCTCAGCCGTCAACGACAGCGTGGTCGCGGTGATGTTGATGTTGCCGCTGAGCGCGCCGGTATCCGCTCCAAGATGGTAAGATCCATTGCCAATATCGGCATAGGATGCTCCACCACTGGCTTCAACGGACATGGCACCGGCGTTGATGGTGATGGCGCCGGAGGATGTGCCTGTAGTGCTATCAGCCGCGAGGTTGCCGATATGGGCGTAGCCGTAAGCGTCGTCTCCCGCATTGTCCGCAACCAGCGTAAGCCCGCCACCATGCGTATTGATGGTCACATCGCCGCTCTGCGATGAGTTTCCATTACCCAGATTGCCGATCATGGCAATAGAGCCATCGGACGCTGATTCGATGCTCACGGCGCCGGTCTGGGTCGTAACGCTGATGTTGCCGCTCGTTAGGTTTGAGCCGCTGCCGTTGCCGATTATGACTTGGCTACCGTCTTCTTTGGCCTCGAGGTAGAGGTCGCCACTGAGAGACGTAATGGCGATATCACCGCCCGCATTCGTGATATCGTTTCCGAAGCTGCCGATGATGGCCATGCCGGATTGCGTGCCCTGCCCAAGGTCGTCGGGAGTTCCGGTCACGGTAAGCGATATGTCGCCGGTGGCCGTCACGCTGATATTGGTATTGTCCGCCAAGCCACCAGCGATGCGCGCTTGTCCGGTATCATGGCCGGTGATGATAAGATCTCCGGCGGAGAAGACATCGATATCGCCACTGGACGCTGTCGTTCCCGCGCCCCTGTTACCAACGCTGGCGAGATCGCTGTTGTCCGCCGTAATCGTGATATCGCCAGATGTGGTGGCGATATCAAGATCGCCGACGACTTGACCCAGGCCACGGTTTCCGATGCTTGCCTGTGCGGATCCTGTATCGTCCGAAGCTATGACATCAATAGTCGCAGCCGTGAGCGCGATATCGCCACCCGTCAGTCCCTGGCTCGTAAATCCGGACGCCGAGATGCCGCCATTGCCGATCGTCGCGTATGAGGCATCGCCCGTGGCCGTGATGCTCGCGGCACCGCCAGCCGTCAGATCGATTGTGCCTGTCGCGCCACCACCAGTGGCGACATCCGACCAGTTGCCGATCTGAGCGATGGATGAGGCACCCGAGGCAGAAACTGCCAGATCATGCGCGATATGGGCTTGGATATTGCCGCTTTGCGGGGAGGAACTACCGAGGCCGACATGACCGACGGTTGCAATGGCATCCCGGTTTTCCGCTGAAACCGATAGGGAATCGGCATTGATGGTGATATTGCCGACGATATTGCCCGTATCCGCGCCATTTCCGATCTGCGCCGTAGAGCCGCTTCCGGCAGCATGAAGCGCAACACCGCCATTGCCAGCGGTGGCGGAGACGGCAATATCGCCTCCGGTATCCGTGCCCATGCTATTGCCAATACCCACGAAGGAATCGGCAGCCTCCGCGTCCAGCGTGATGGAGCCGCCCGTCGAGGTGACGCTGACATCGCCGCCCACAGCGGTTTGATCGTTTGCGAAGTTTCCGATTAATGCTTTGCCGCCGGCGTTGTTGCCGCTCAAGACCTTGATGGTGATAGAGCCGGCGGCGGTGACGTCGATTGCGCTGTCCGGCGCATTTCCGCTGGAAATGCGCGTTTGCCCGGAGCCAGTGCTCAACAGATCGACTGTGGTGGCCGAAGTGACGGTTATGTTTCCGGACAAACTGCCGGACGCGGAACCGACGCTATTGCCAATGCTGCTGAGGCCTCCGTCATCACCAACAAGCGACAACGCACCGGTCGTTGCGATATCGATGTCGCCGGAGACACCGCCCATGCCGAGATGGCCGATACGCGCTTGTGCCGTGCCGTCCGACCCACCGGAAACCAGAGACAGAGTGGTGACATCGATGTCGATGTTGCCGCTGAGCGCACCGGAGTCCGAACCGAGATAAGACGAGCCATTTCCAATGTCGGCGAAGGACGCCTCGCCTGTGGCTTCAACCGACATGGCGCCGGCATTGATGGTGATGTCACCGGAGGATGTCCCCGTCGTGCTGCCATATGTCAGATTTCCGATGTGGGCATATCCGACATTATTTTCGCCTGGGTTATCGGCCACCAGCGTCAGCGCACCGCCATGGGTATTGATCGTTGTGTTGCCGCTTTGCGAGGAGCCATAGCCGCAGGGATTGCCGATCATGGTGAGGGAATCGTCCACTGCGGATTCGACGGTGACTGCGCCCGACTGGGTGGTGATGTTGATGTCACCGCCGATCAAGCCGCTGGCCGCCGCGCCACCATTGCCGATCAGGGCAATCGCGCTGCCAGTTTTCGACTGAACGGCAATGCCGCCTGTCGCGTATACGTTGATATTGCCGGATCCCTGACCGGAATATCCGAGTTGGGCATTTCCATTTTCGGCGCTGACGAGAAGATTGCCGGTCAGAATATTGGTCGCGCCGCTCTTGCTTCCAACGGCAATAGCGCCATTTGCGTTCGGACCACCAATCGTGATCGTGCTATCGCCATTGCCGTAAACGCCGGAACTTGTCAGCGAAGACAGATCGGTCGTGTGTCCATCCCAACCGGCGACAAGGGTAATATTTCCACCACCGCTGTTCTGGACCGATGCGTCGATAGCGAGATTGTCGGACGCGAGCAAAGAAACATCGCCGGAAAGATTGAACGTTCCGCCGCTGATGACCGTGAGGTTGCCCTGCGTCTCAACAGTGACGTTTCCTGCACTGGAAGAATCGTTGCTAAACCCACTACCGCTAATGCCATTCAGGCGAATGTCGCTCGAACTCGCGAACAGACCCGTACCGGTCGTATTAAGGCTCAGAGAGCCGGAAATATCATTTCCGGGGTTGGACAGCACAAAGCCACCCTCGCCCACGCTGACGTCAAGATCGCCTGTAACAATCGCGCCAGATGCGCTTTGTGTGATTGCACCTGTCGAGGCGGCAATAAATGCATATCCTCCGCCGGTATCGATGCCGCCCAAGTCGGTGCCGATGGAATAAGACTTGGAAGACGAAAACAACAGATCGCCGCCGCTACCGGTCTTGGCATGCAAACTGTTGATGGAAGCGGAGATGAAATAGCTTGTGTTGGGATCTGTCGGTTCGGGGGCGCCAATGCTTCCGTAATCACTGATCAGATTGAGCGCATCGGCCGTTATCAGGGATTGGCCGTGAAGATTGATGATATCGCCGGTGGCGTGGATAACGGTATCGCCCGAGCCCCCGACGTTGACGGGCCCCGCGAGCATCAGGGCGGAATGTCCCGCACCCTGAATCGAATCTGCCACGCTGACATTCAACAACCCGCCAACGGTGATCGCGCCCAGAGTCGTCGTCTGGCCGTTGGCGATTGTGGCATCGGACTGTGTCGACAAAGATATGGCGCCGGAAATCTCATTGCCGACGCTCCCCAGCGTGATGCTGTGTCCGGCTCCTGTCGTGGCGACATTCAGGCCCGAGGCTTGGATCGATCCAGCCGATTGGACGATGCTTCCGCTAGCCTGCAGACCAAGACTATCTGCACCAACGTTGATGCTGGAATTAAGGGTTATCGAACCGCCCGACGCAAAGGTGTCGATGGCGCCGGACCCAAGTGTGGATACCGGCGCGTTGATCGTGAGGCCGCCAGAATACGAAGAGAGGTTGATTCCCCCCGTGCCGGCGTTCTGAATGGCGGAATTGATGGTGAGGGCGCCGTTGGAATAAAGCGTTAGATTGTGCGCGCTGTTATAGGTCGCGCCGTTGAACGACAGGCTGGAGCCATAGACATTGACGATGACGTCGCCGCCCAGAAGATCGGCTGCAACGTTGTTTTCCAGCACATTATGATCTTCGGTGATGCTGCCCGCTGCGAATGTCAAACTGCCGGTTACCGTTCCATTGGCTGCGGTGTTACCGACGACGATTGTGCCGTTCGCCTGCGTAATCTGCGCGTTGCCTCCGACGGCAATGTTGACGTCGCCGCTGGCGTTTCCGCTCTGATTGGAATTTCCGATCTGGAATGTGCTGCTGTTCGCGCCGAAATTGACCGTCAGATTGCCGGTCAGAAGAACAGCGATGTCACCGGAGCCTGTGCCGTTGTAACCGATCTGTGCCTGAATCGTTGAATTGGGCGAGCCAACGAACAGATTGTCACCGGCAAAAGTTGTTTTTCCCGAGCCGCTGCCGATGTGTGCGCTGTCACTGATCGTGATCGATCCGTTGTTTCCATAGACACTGCCCGGCAGCGAGGATAGATCGGTTGTGTGGCCGTCCCAGCCGGCGATCACGTTGATCGCGCCCGTGCCATCGTTCTGGACATCGCCCAGCACGTCGATGTTGCCGGTCGAGAGGACGCTAAAGGCGTGCGAACTGTTATAGGTGAGACCATTCAATTCGTGGTCTTCATCCGTCCAGCCCAGCAGCAGGTCGCCGTTCTGGAGATCGGTTTCCAAGAACTGTCCGCTGATATCGCCGGTTCCGGTGACGATGCTGACGTTGCCGCTTGCGGTCCAGTTAGCGGTGTCCGTGCGATTGCCGATCCAGCCAGCCTCATCGATAAACGTCTCGCCGCCGACGGTGATTGCAATATCGCCGCTGACGTTGCCTTCAAATCCCGACCCGCCATTACCGATCTGCGAAGAACCGCCTTCGCCACCGGTAAGCGTGAGGTCGCCAACCGCGCTGATCGTTATGCCGCCATCGGCATCATCCGTAGTGGAGCTTCCACCGTTTCCGATTTGCGCATAGTCGCCATAGCCCGCAAGCGAGATCGAACCATTGGAGGTGACCGCGATGTTGCCGGTGCCACCATTTGCGTTTTCGCCGCCATTGCCGATCTGTGCGTATATTTCCCCGGCCTCGATTGTCAGATCTTGACCCGCACTGACCGTGATATCGCCGTCGCCGCCAGTCGATCCCCATCCGCCATTGCCGATCTGGGCGTAATCGCTGTTGCTGGTAAGCGAGATCGCGCCGGTGGTGCTGACAGTGATGTTGCCGGAATTGGTACTGTGGGAACTGTCGCCGCCATTGCCGATCTGCGCGTAGCCATAGTCGCCAGAACCCGCTGAAAGTTCGATATCGTCATCTTCGGAAGAAGCCGAGATACCGGCAGTGACCCAGATGTCGCCGGAAATCGTTCCATTGGCGTCGGTGCCTCCGTTGCCGATCTGCGCATAGCCCTCGCTACCCGTGAGAGTCACGCTACCGTTGGCATTTATGAAGATGTCCCCGACAATCGTGCCGTCGAATGAATAGCCGCCGTTGCCGATCTGGGCATATTGCTCTTCGCCAGCACCACCGTGGACCGTGACGTCATTTTGTGCATTGACGATGATGTTGCCTGCGCTCGCGCCGTGATATCCGATCTGCGCGTAACCGCCGTCGGCCTCCACGTTGACATTGAACCCTTCAACCAGGACAGATCCGCCAGCGCTTCCAACGGAAACATTATTGCTGTTGCCGGCGATCGTAACGTTGCCGCTTTGGTTGCCATAGACGGTTCGAGACGTCAGCTCCGTCAACGCGGTTGTGTGTCCGTCCCAGCCGGCAATGACATTCACATCGCCCGTCCCGGCATTGGCGATATCGTCCGCGATCGTCAGATTGGCGGCAGCGGCGATGGTGAACGTGTTGGCGCTGGTATAATTGGACAAGCCCCAGATAGTGTCCTGGGTACCGGTAACTCCGATAAAAACATTGCCGCCTGTCCCGGCCGTGGTGCCGAGATCGTTGATCAGAAAACCGCCGTCGATACTGCCGTCTTTGGCAATCAGGGTGACGTTACCGGTTTCCGTCGAGCCTTGTGCGGCCGTGTTGCCGAGGTACACGGTGCCATAGTCCACTTGGTTCACGGTGCTGGCGATGCGCGCAGTGCCCCCAACGTTCACATAAATATCGCCAGTGACACCGCCCGCCGGCCCCGTGCCATCCGCGACGCCATTGCCGATTTGCGCGACAGTCGACAGGCCCGGTCCGCCGGAAAGCAACAGGTCTTGTTTGGCTAAGACAGCAATGTTTCCTCCGCCCGCACCGTGATAGCCGATCTGGGCGATATCCTGGCCACCCTCAAAATAAACGGTATATCCCGCAACCAGCGTCTGTCCGCCGGCGCTCCCAATTGCTGCAGGGCCAGAAGTACTGGTTATGCTGACGTTACCGTTGCCTACGTTGCCGTAGAATCCCGTGCCCAGCGGGCCTGTGAAATCCGTCGTTGCGCCATCCCATCCGGCGACCAGGTTGATTGCGCCGGTGCCATTGTTCTGGATCTTCGCATTGTTGACGCTGATAGATCCCTCAGAAAGAAGGCTCAGCGTGTGATTGCTCGTATAGATGATATTTGCATTGTCCTCGACATTTATGGCCGCGGTTCCATTCGCCGTTATCGCCTCGAGCGTGACATTATTCGTTTGCAACGCTATCGTGATTGCGCCCGGGTCGATGTTCGCAGTCGTGGCCGTAGAATCGTATGGGTCGGTCCCGCCGCTAAAAATATCGATCGTCTCTGGATCGAGCAGCCAGTTGCCCGTCAAGCCGAGTGGGGCAGATGTGTCCACTTTCGCGGAAGCAGTGACGCCCAGTGTATGACCCGATGTCTCCACCTGGCCGCCATTGCCGCCTTGTGCGCCGCCGCGCGCGCTGATGTTGCCGGCGAAATTCGTATTGCCGTCCGACCAGACGGCGACCGTGCCGCCATTGCCTTTGTTGGTGGCGTCCGCGTTGATCGTCGCGTTGCCGACGTTGACTGTTTGCGCATGCGCCAGCGTGCCCTGACCGTGCAGGCCGCCGCCGATCTGGACGGTTCCGCCGCCCGCGGTGCCAGACGCATCGACCTTTGCACCATCGGCGATGTTCACCGTGCTGCCGGTGACGTTTACGGCACCGCCCGTCTGTCCTGGCCCGGTGCCGGATGCGTTGAGCGTGCCGCTGTTGTTGACCGTGCCGTCCGGCCCCGCGTCCAGATCGATGACGCCGTTGTGCGAAGAAACTGTCGTCGCCTCGACCATGCCGGTGTTGTTGATGACGTTGTCTTCCACATTGCGCGCGGCGCGCGCCGTCATCAGCACATGGCCGCCGGCGGCCATGATGGTGCCGGAGTTGGAAACAAGCGCATTGGCGACACTGCCATTTGCGCTCTTCGGCGCGTCGCTGACGGGCTCGGTGATCTGGTAGGTCAGCAGGTTGTCGCCGGTCATGTCGACCGTGAATGCTTTTGCGCCGCCGAGCACGACCGTTCCAAGGTTCGCCTGGATGACGCCTTCGTTGGAGACTTGCGGCGCGGAGAGAACGACGGAGCCGCCCTGGCCGACGGTGATCGTGCCCTTGTTGACGACGGACGCATTCCCATTTGCCGACGGCTTGAACGTATAGTTACCGTTCTTGAAATCGTCGTCGCTGATGTCGGAGGTCGTTGCGAGCAGCGAACCGACATTGACCTGACTGCCCTTGCCGAACAGGACACCATTGGCGTTCAGAAGCCACACATTGCCGTTCGCCTGCAGCGTGCCGTTGATGACGGAGGCATCGGCGCCGGTGACGCGATTGACGGTCAGCGATTTGTTATTGGGCTGGTTGAACTGGACAGACGATCCGCTCGAAACCGAAAAGCTGTTCCAGTTGATCAGCGCCTTCTTGCTTGACTGGTTGATGACCGTCTGCGTCGGGCTGGCGTTGAGAATGGTTGCGCTGCCGACGGCGACATGGCCGCCGGTGGGCCCGCCCGCCATCGCCGCGGTCGAAGCGATGACCGTCGAACCAACAAGTCCACTGGTTGCCAGGAGCAGTCCGTGGAGGATTTTCGAGCCGGTTCTGTTCATCGTCATCATCCTCGTGATCAGAATGTGATCGCGATGTCGGTGAGGAATTTGGTGGCGCGCTTGCCTTTGTCGCTTCCGGGCACGGCATCCAGCGTGCGCGCGCCCTCGAAGGCGACATAGATGTTGTAGGGCAGCCAGAACCGCACGCCGATGCCCGTGGAGGCGATCGAATAATCGTCCAGCGGGATGCCCGCGACGGGACGGTTGCGGTTCCAGACCTGCGCGGCATCGAAGAACGCATAAGGCTCGATGCCGCGGATATTCCAATCGGTGTAGCGCGTGTCGTAGCGCAGTTCGAAATCGCCGCCGATGCCGCTATCTCCCGTGATCGCGCCGGGATCGTAGCCGCGGCCGATCTGCGTTCCACCGAACAGGATCTGCTCCCCGGTGATCAGCGGATTGGCGGCATATTGGCCGGTGCCCGTGATCGAGAAACTGAATGGCGAAGGCAACAGGCTGTTGTTCGCATAACGCGCCAGTCCGGTCAGTTTGGTGAACACGCTGCGGCCGTTGAGCGAAAGATCGGGCGAATGGTTCGATGAGGCGCCGAGAATGGAGAGCCCCTGGGCCACATCGATCGTGGAGGAGAACGTGCCCGACAGCAGGCTGCTGTTGGAAGTAAGTCAGGCCAACGTCCAGCACGCGCCAATCGTCATGGCTGACCGGCGCGCCGAGAATTTCCACCTTGGCCGACTGCACGGTGAAACCGCCATCAATCGAAAGAGATTGCCCGCGCGTGCGGATGAAGGGGTATGTCAGGCGCGGACCGACCGCCCAGCTATCGGTGCGGATTTCCGCCGCCCCGATGGCGCCGCTCGGCGCACCATGGCTGACCGCTCCGATCAGCGATCCGACAAGGCCATCGTCGCCAATCACGGTGCGATAGCGCATCTGTCCGGAAATCTGCTGCTGCAGCGAATGCGGCGCGAGGGTCAGGGCCGCGTCGAGTTCGTCTCCGCCGAAGATACCGTTGTATTGAGCAGCGCCCGTCACGGTCCAGATGCCGGAGAAATGCGAGCCGCGATTGTTCGTGGAGAGGCTTCCGCTGATTTGGGGCTGGGTAACCGTCACCACAAGATCGGATG
>JAFECN010000185.1 GCA_018242145.1 Pseudomonadota bacterium | reverse complement strand
CGGGGATGTCATGGCCGTCCGGGTCCCACTTGGCCTGATTCCGAAAGAGCAGGTCAATGAACTCCAGATAGTTATCCGCAGGTAAGCAGCGCGCCATGCCTTCCGCGGCAACATCCACCTGGTTGAGCGGCATGACGCGGAACACATAAAAGACTTTCCCGGCATCGATGTACCGCTTCATCGTCGGGAACATCGTGGCGTTGAAATGCGCGCAGACAGGACAGGTGGGCGCGGCATATTCGATGACCTGAACCGGCGCTTTGGGATCGCCCAGCGTGCGGTCGTAACTGGTGATCTTGAAGCTGTACGCGCTCCCGCCGGATGCAAGACCGGCGTCGTTGTCGGGCGTCATGACCATATAGGTCCCCACGCCCAGTGCGATCAGCGCCAGAACGATAACGGCGATGATGATCTGCCTGCGATTCATGCGCCGCTATTTCTTCTGCGCCAGAAGTGCGTCCAGATATTTCTTGATGTCGTCCGTCGCCTCGAAGGGCGGCGCGATCTGGCCGTTCACGACGAAGGTCGGCGTGCCGTTGATGCCGTAGTTGGTCTGGGCGTAGGTGCCGACGTCGGCCGCGCGCTTGTTGGCGGCGGGATCGTTGATGCACTTGTCCACCTGATCGGCGCTCATGCCCGCGATGCGGCCCATGTCCACCAGCGCGGCGTGAACGTCCGGAATCTGGTAGCCGTCCGGGTCCCATTTGGGCTGGTTGCGGAAGAGCAGGTCGATGAACTGGAAATAGCTGCTGGCGGGCAGGCAGCGCGCCATGGATTCCGCCGCGATGTCCACCTGCGACAGCGGGAAGACGCGGAAGACGTAATAGACCTTGCCGGTGTCGATGTAGTTCTTCTTGATGAACGGGAACAGCGCCATGTCGAAATGCGCGCAATGCGGGCAGGTGGGTGCCGCATATTCGACCATGGTGATCGGCGCCTTCGGATTGCCTTGCGTGCGGTCGTCCGCCGAGATCGTGACTTTGTAGGTCGTGCCGCCGGAGGCGAGCGTCGGGCCGTTATCCACGGGCGTGGCGAAAACCATATAGGCAATGACGCCGATGGCGATCACGGCAATGGCGACGAGGCTGATGAGAAGCTGTCTCCGGTTCATGGTTCCGCTCGGACGTTGGGTTCACGGCCTCTGCTTGTGGCAGAGGAATGCGCGACGTTCAATTGTGGCGCGAGGGCGTGCGCGGGGTGCGGGTGCGGGCCAGATTAACCAAGGCTTCGCGCAGGGATTCCGGGCCTTTGTAGGAGAGCGCCGGATCGTTCGGCGGCACATGCGCGGCGCGTTTGGGCGGCGGCCTGTGGATAAGTTTGGGCGGCAGCGGCGCCTGCACGAATCGCAGCTTCGTCACGGCGGGCCGTCCGAGCCAGGCGTTGATGCGCTCGCAGATTTGCCGCGTCTCGTGCTGGAGGAAGACCGACGCGCCCGGTTCGGCGCGCAAGGTGAGCGTGCCGCCGGGTTGGCCTTCGCTGAATTTCAGCGGGCGGGCGATGCGCGCGACGGCGGGGCCGACGATCTCTTCCCAGCGCAGCACCAGCGTGGGATCGCGGAAGCCCTTGCGTGCGAGCGCCGCCGCGCCGAGGTCGCCCGCGCCGCGGGCCACCGGCTCGCTGCGGTTGCGGCGCACGAAGGGCAGTTCCGGTTGTGTCTCGTCGCGGCGTTGCGGCATGGTGGGATTATAAAGCGAAACGGACGGAATGGCGACGCGGGCTAAGAGCAAGGAAACACCGGCGGCGCTGCTGCTCGCCTGGTACGACCGGCACCGCCGCGTGCTGCCGTGGCGCGCGCCGAAGGGGCAGGTGCAGGACCCTTATAAAGTGTGGCTGTCGGAGATCATGCTGCAGCAGACCACAGTGCAGGCGGTCGGGCCGTATTTCGCGAAATTCCTGAAGACCTGGCCGACCGTCGCGGCGCTGGCGCGGGCGGAGCAGGACGATGTGCTCGCGGCGTGGGCGGGGCTTGGCTATTACGCGCGAGCGCGAAACCTGCACAAGGCGGCCAAGGTTGTCGCGGATGCGGGCGGCGTGTTTCCCGCGACCTATGACGGGCTGCGCGCATTGCCGGGCGTCGGCGATTACACGGCGGGCGCGATCGCCGCGATTGCCTATGATCTTCCCTATGCCGCGATGGATGCGAATGCCGAGCGCGTGATCGCGCGCTATGCGGGGATTGAAGACCCGCTGCCGAAATCCAAGCCCGCGATGCGCGCGGCGTTGCAGGCGCTGGTGCCGCAGAAGCGGGCCGGGGATTTCGCGCAGGCGCTGATGGATTTGGGCTCGGCGATCTGCACGCCGAAACGCCCGGCGTGTCTGAGCTGTCCGTGGATGGACGGCTGCGCGGCGCGAAAGCTGGGCATTCAGGAGCAATTGCCGCGCAAGGGCGAGAAAGCCGCGCGGCCGTTGAAGCGCGGCGCGGCGTTCGTGGTGCGCGATGCGGCGGGTGCCGTGTTGCTGGTGAAGCGGCCGGAGAACGGGCTGCTCGGCGGCATGCTGCAGCCGCCGCTTGGTCCGTGGACGGAGGATTTCCCGTCCAAGGCTGAAGCGATGAAACAGGCACCGTTCAAGGCGGAGTGGAAGAAGCGCGTGGGCGTTGTGCGCCACGGCTTCACGCATTTTGAATTGGAGATCGAGGTGTATGTGGCGGATGTTTCGGCTCCTCCCAATCACATCCACACCTGTCATCCCCGGCCGAGCGACGCGAAGCGGAGCGAGGGGAAGGGGACCCAGGCGTCGAAATCTGCGCGATCCCAAACGCCTGGGTCCCCTTCCCTCGGATTGCTGACGCAATCCTCGCCGGGGATGACAGGTGTGTTTTGGATTGAAGAAAGGAGATTGAAGGACGCAGCGCTGCCGACCGTCATGCGCAAAATCGTTGCGCATGGGCTCTAACCCAAATCGTAATACGCGCCTTTATCTTTCGTATGGATGTTCGTGACCTTCGGCACCGTCACGCTACCGTCCAGCAGGCCGAGGCACACATAGATGTTCTCATAGCCTTTGCGGTCCCACAGAATGGGCGAGCCGCAGGTTTCGCAGAAGGTCCTGGCGGTGCTGCGCGACGATTTGTAGGTTCGCAGGGTCTTGGTTTTGCCGATGACAAGCGCATCGCGCGCGACGCCGACGAAAGCGCCGTGCATGCCGTAGTTCTTGCGGCATTGGACGCAATGGCAGAAATAGGCGTCGTCAAGCGTGCCGGTGAAGGAGAAACGCACCGCGCCGCAGAGGCACGAGCCGCGATGCTTTTGTTTGTTTCGCATGGATGGCTGCTTTCATGTTATGAGATTGCATGAAATTGACGAGAAACAACGTGCGGAGGCGGTATGGAAACCAGGCTTCGACATATCTCGGATGTGGCTGTGGCGAGCGGCCTGCCGCAAGCGATGCATCATCCTATCAGGCCGGAATGGTTTCAGGGCAAGCATGAGGCGCAACTCGGCAAGCTTGTGGGCATTACGCAATTTGGCGTGAACATCCTAACGCTTGATCCGGGAGCGGCATCGGCTTTGCGCCACTGGCACGAATGTGAAGATGAGTTCGTCTATGTGCTGACCGGAAAGCTGACGCTGATTGATGAGAATGGCGAACATGATCTGATTGCCGGAAGCTTTGCAGGATTTCCTGCCGGACAACCGAACGCACATCACCTTGCAAACAAATCCTCAGAACCCGCCAGTTTCATCACCGTCGGCACACGAAAAGTCGGCATGGAAACAATCCACTATCCAGACGATTTCGCCGAGCCACAAACGGTGATGCGCGATGCCAACGGCAATCGGCTAAACCAGATCCGCCCTTAACCGCTGGCGCAGCATGTCGATGGGGATGAGTTTGCCCTTGTCCTCGTATTGCCAGAACGTCCAGCCGTTGCAGGCTTCGATGCCCTGCACATGGGCGCCGATACGGTGGATGGAGCCGGTGGCGTCCGCGCACACCAGCGTTCCATCCGCCCGCACCTTTGCCTGATGCCGTTTCTGTGTGCCTTGCAGGATCGTTCCCGGCGGCAGCAGACCTCGTTCGACAACCCACCCAAAAGGAATGCGCGGTTCGCTCCGCTTTGATTTTGTGACTTCGATGGCGTCCTTGTCCGCGGGCTCGATGCTCGCGATGCGGCGGCGCGCGACACTGGCATATTTCGCTTCGCGCTCCAGCCCGATGAAGCGGCGGCCGAGGCGGCGCGCCACCGCGCCCGTTGTTCCCGAGCCGAAGAAGGGATCGAGGATCACGTCGCCCGGTTTGGAGGACGACAGGATCACGCGATGCAGCAGGCTTTCCGGCTTCTGCGTGGAATGGGCTTTCTCGCCCTTGTCGTCCTTCAGGCGTTCGTTGCCGGAGCAGATCGGCAGCGTCCAGTCCGAGCGCATCTGCAGATCGTCGTTCAGCGCCTTCATCGCTTCGTAGTTGAAGGTGTAGCTCTTCTGCTTCTGGTCACGCGTCGCCCAGATCATCGTCTCATGCGCGTTGGTGAAACGCTTGCCGCGGAAGTTCGGCATCGGGTTGGTCTTGCGCCAGATCACATCGTTCATGATCCAGAAGCCGAGGTCCTGCAGCGTCGCGCCGACGCGGAAGATGTTGTGATAGGAGCCGATGACCCAGAGCGCGCCATTCGGCTTCAGAACACGGCGGGCGGCGGTGAGCCATTCACGAGTGAACTTGTCGTAGTCGGCGAAGCTGCCGAACTGGTCCCAGCCGTCATCGACGGCATCGACCTTGGAATTGTCGGGACGGTGCAGGTCGCCCTGAAGCTGAAGGTTGTAGGGCGGGTCCGCGAAGATGAGATCGGCGCAAGCCTCGGGCAGCGCGTTCATGCTCTTGACGCAATCGCCCTCGATCACGCGGTCCAGCGCGTCGTTCAGGTCCAGTTTGTAGGTGCTCATCGCCCGCCCGAATCAGTCCACAGGCGAGCAAAGTGATTCGCGCCGATTCGCGCGTCAAGAGTCTTGGTGAATCAAAGCGTTACGTCTTGAGTCACAGGCTCCTGTGGATACAACATATTGTGGATAGGCGCGAAGCTGCGGCGGTGGTGCAGGCAGGGGCCGTGGGCTTTGAGGCCCTTGTAGTGCTCCGGCGTGCCGTAACCCTTGTTGTTGCACCAGTCGTAATGCGGGTGCTCGTCGTGCAGCGCGCGCATCATCCGGTCGCGCGTGACCTTGGCGATGATCGAGGCGGCGGCGATGGAGACGGAGCGGGCATCGCCTTCCACCAGCGTATCGCAGGGGCAGGGCAGGGCCGGGGCGTCATTGCCGTCCACCAGCGCGAACATAGCGGCGACTTTCAGTTCGCGCACCGCGCGCGCCATCGCCAGATGCGTGGCCTGACGGATGTTGATGAGGTCGATCTCGTCCACGCTGCCGATGCCGATGCCGACCGCGATGGCGGTTTCCAGAATTTGCGGGAAGAGTTCTTCGCGCATCTCTTCGCTGAGTTGTTTGGAATCGTTGAGGCCCTTGGGAGTCTTCTTGCGGTCGAGGATGACCGCCGCCGCAACCACCGGTCCTGCGAGCGGGCCGCGCCCCGCCTCGTCCACGCCGCAGATGGGCCCGGCCATGGTCTTGAGCAGACGCGACTCGTAGATGTAATGCGGCATGGAGCGCTTATAGCGCGGGCGAGCGGAACGGAAAGCGGTTCGCCGGACTTTCCCCCATTAAAACCATCGTCGCCGGGGTTGTCCGGGACGGCCTCACTCCACCCGGTCTATCACACCCCGCATGAAGGCGAGGGTCAGCACCAGCGCGGCGAACGCCAGCGCCACCGGATAGGCGTTTCCCAAACGCAGGGTGACCGTTTCAATCGCGGCCATCAGATGGGTAAGCGGCAGGGCGGCGAGAATGATCGCGCCGGTCAGCAGGAGAACCGCCTGGTCCAACAGCTTGTGCCGCTCCATTTCCTGCAGCGCGCGGCGTGCCACGGCCGCGGAAAATCCGTCATCCGCCACGGCAGGCAACGGGCGGGAGAGCAGGGCGTCCAGATCGTCCAGATCGTCGGTCATCGGCCATCCTCCAGCAGCGCGCGCAGCTTATCGCGGCCGCGCAGGATGTGCGACTTCACGGTGCCGAGCGGCATGGCCAGGATCGCGGCGGCTTCCTCGTGGGAATGGCCGAGCGCAGTGCAGAGCGTGAGCGCCGCGCGCTCACCGGCGGAGAGTTTTGCCAAGGCGCTCTCCAGATCGAGTTTCATGTCCGGTGCGGTTTCGACGCTTTGCTCCGGCAGGTCTTCCAGCAATTGCGGCTTGCGCTTGCGCGCGTCCATCAGAAAGCGCGACCACGCGATGCGATTGAGCCAGCCCGCAAACGATCCATCGCCGCGAAAATGCGACAGCTTGCGCCAGGCTTCGAGGAAGGTTTCCTGTGCGATGTCGTCTGCCAGCGCGGGATCGTTGCGGGTGAGGCGGCGCAGGAAGCCGCGCAAGCCCGATTGATGCTGCCGCACGAGCAGGGCGAAGGCCGCGCTGTCTCCAGCGGCGGCCCGCGCGATCAGTTTGGTTTCGTCCATCCCGCTTCAGCATAGCGCCTTACGTCGGCGGAAGGCGCGGGCGGTCGAAGAAATGGGCCAGCACGCGGCTGAAGCCGATCATGAACGGGAAGATGCCGACGAAGGGCAGCCAGCCGGGACCGCTCCAGTAATGGTCGCCGTTATCGCCGAAGAAATTGAAGTCGCCCGTGGTCATCGCCCACAGGAAAATGAAGAGCGCCACGCCGACGCACATCATGTAGATGCCGCCGGCGAGCGAATAGCGGTGCCAGCCGCGATAGCCGCTGTCGTAGAAGTCGCGCCCGCCATGACGGCCCATCAACTCCGGGGGGATCGGCTGGCCCTTCTCCGCCAGCGTCTCGATGGCGCGATGGCGGCTGGCGCGCTCGCGATAGCCGAAGAAGCTGCTGATGAAAACGATCAGGACGATCGCGCCCCAGAAGACGAGCGAAATCAGAAGACCGTTGTCATGGGTGATGAACATTGCCGGCTCTCTTTGAGCGTTACATCCCTCGGATGCGGGCAAAGGGCCGTTTGGATGCACCTGTCCATGGATTATTTGTGGCATGGATTATTTGTGGGATGACGGTTGGTCAGTTTTGCTGTTCAATTTGCGCGACTATCCGGGGAATCCGATGCGCTTTTGCGGAACAGTCCTTCTGGCGGCGATGCTGCTGGCCCAGCCGGCCTGGGCGAACAAGGTTTCCGGCCCGCTGGCGCCGGGCAAAGCCGCCGGTGTCGCAGCCGCCCAGATCGATAGCCGCGTGGACAAGCTCGCCGTGGCCGGGGCCGCCGGATTGGCGGTGGTGGCGATTTATCTGATCGTGGGCACGCACTATCACAATCCGGGCAACGGGAACGGCAACCAGTCTGCTTCCAGCACGCATTAGGGAGAAGCGCCTACAGCAATTCCAACTGCTGGCCGGGCTGGGCGGGGCGCTTGAATTGCCGCGTGTCGAGCGGGCGGTGGTCGGTGTTCAGGCCGAAGCGGCGGACGGCGAGGTGAAAGCGCCGCGCGATCATCTCGGCATAGGGGCCGGTGCCGCGCATGCGGGTGTTCCACTGGGCATCGTAATCCTTGCCGCCGCGCATGGAACGGATCAGCGACATGACATGCTTGGCGCGGCCGGGCTCGTTGGCTTCCAGCCATTCGCGGAAGAGGTCTTTGATCTCCAGCGGCAGGCGCAGCAGCACATAACCGGCGGAGCGCGCCCCGGCGTCCTTCGCGGTTTCGAGAACCGTTTCCAGTTCTTCGTCGTTCAATGCCGGGATCACTGGCGCGAACATCACGGCGGTCGGAATGCCGACGGACGCGAGCGCCTTGATCGCTTCGATGCGCCTGGGCGGGGTGGAAGCGCGCGGCTCCATCGCGCGGGCGAGCTTGCGGTCCAGTGTCGTGACCGACAGCGCGACTTTGGCGAGGCCCGCTTCGGCCATCGGCGCGAGAATGTCGATGTCGCGCAGGATACCGGCGTTCTTCGTCACGATGCCGACGGGATGCTTGAACTCCCACAACACTTCGAGGATCGAGCGCATGATGCGCAGCTTCTTCTCGATCGGCTGATAGGGATCGGTGTTGGTGCCGATGGCCAGAACCTGCGGCACATATTTGGGCGACGCCAATTCCTTGCGCAGAAGCTCCGCCGCGTTGGGCTTGGTGAAGATCTTGCTTTCGAAATCCGCGCCGGGCGAGAAGCCGAGATAGGCGTGCGTCGGCCGTGCGAAGCAATAGATGCAGCCATGCTCGCAGCCTTTGTAGGGATTGATCGACTGGCTGAAGGAGATGTCCGGCGAGTTGTTGCGCGTGATGATGGTGCGCGCGCTGTCACGCAGGATTTCGGTCTTGAGGGAAGCGTCTTCCTCTTCCTCGCTGTTCCAGCCGTCATCTATGAGGACGCGGCTTTCCTTTTCGTAGCGCCCGGAGGCGTTGGAGACGGCGCCGCGGCCGCGCAGGCGCTTGGGATCTGCAGTGATGTCCAGAACTGTGGTCATGGATGCAAACTAAGAACATAAGGAGAACATATCAAGTACCAGATATTGTCTGCCTTTGAAGGAAACACGCTTGATCTGCGAAGGTTGCGCGTCAAAAGGGGGTTCCTGTGCTCGATTTTCTTCCGGCTTGCGCCGTTGGGGGCGGTATCGCCGCTGCCCTCGTTTTTGTTCTCGCCATCCCGGCCCTGAGAGGGCCAAACCGCTGGCTTGTGCCGGTGGCGGTGCTCGCCGCTTTTTGCGACGAATTTTTCCTCGATCTTCCGGATTTCCGGGGCGATCCGCTCGATTTCATCGGCGGGCACTGGAACTGGACCGGCAAACTCTTCGAACTCGCAGCCGCGCTGTTCTTCGCCCTCATTCTGATCGCGACCCGCAAATTCTCGCGGGAGGATTTCGGGCTCACGCTCACCCAGCGCCCCGGCACGTTGCGTGCCGTTCTATCGGTGATCGTTCCCTACCTTCTCATCATGATGGCGATCGTCTGGATGACGAGCCCGCACGATGTTCCCGATGGCGAGAGTTGGGCTTTCCAGTTCACGATGCCCGGCTTCGCGGAGGAACTCTATTTTCGCGGTGTTCTGCTCGCGCTGTTCGACAGGATGTACGCGGGACGCAAGACCATTCTTGGCGCGCCGCTGGGTTTCGGCGCCATCGCGACGACAATCGCGTTCGCCTTCGCGCACAGCTTCAGCGTGCACAAGAATCTGACGGTCGATTTCTCCGTGATGCCGATGATTTTCCCGTTTGTCGGCAGCTTCGTTGCGGTCTGGATTCGTGCGCGTTCCGGGAGTCTCGTGGTGCCGGTGCTGGCGCACAATGCATCCAATGTTCTGGCGATGGTGGCGACGTTGTTCGCGTGAGGCCCAAAGCCGCGCGGCCATGGGCTTGACTAAATCATAACTACAGAGTTATGAGTCTGAGGCATGACAACCGCAGCCTCCGACCTGATGTTCAAGACGCTGGGCGATCCCACGCGGCGGGCGATTTTCGAGCGCCTGTGCCGTGAGGGCGAACTGACGGTGTGGAAGATCACCGGCCCCACCGGGGTTTCGCAGCCGGCGGTGTCCAAGCATCTTGGCGCGTTGAAGCTGGCGGGACTGGTGAAGGATCGCCGCGAGGGCCGCGAGACACATTACAGCGCGCAGCCGCAGGCGCTGGCATCGCTCACCGATTGGGCGCGGCAGATGACCGGCTTCTGGGAGCGCAGACTCGACAGCCTCGAAGGGCTCCTCAACAGGATGGATCAATGACCGGCACGCTTTCCGTCACCGTCGAACGCGACCTGCCGCATCCGCCGGAGAAAGTCTGGCGCGCGCTCACGCAGCCGCATCTGATCGCGGAGTGGTTGATGCAGAACGACTTCGTGCCGGCGGTGGGGCATGCTTTCCAGTTCCGCGCCGACTATCTGCCGAACGGCGCGCTGGATTGCGAAGTGCTCGTTGTCGAGCCGAACAAGAGGCTGGCCTACACCTGGAATTCGAAGAGCGAGAATCCCGCCTTCGCTTTGAACAGCGTCGTGACATTTGCGCTCACGCCATCGGACGGCGGAACACATCTGCGCGTGGAGCAGTCGGGCTTTCGTCCCGATCAGAAGCAGGCTTATGGCGGCGCGAAATTCGGCTGGCAGAAATTTCTGGAAAATCTGGATCGGGTCGCGGAGCGCTTGAGCGCCGGGGAGGGAGAAAGATGAGCATGCGGATCAGGCAATTTCATCGCTGGATATCCATCGTCTTCACGCTGACGGTGCTTGCGAATTTCATCGCCATGGCATTGGGCAAGCCGCCGATGTGGCTTGTCTATTCGCCCCTGCCGTTCCTGTTCCTGCTGCTGTTCACCGGCCTTTACATGTTCTTTCTGCCTTACGCCGCAAAATGGCGGCGCGTGGCGGCATGACACGCATGCCCGCCAAGAAATCGAAAAGCGCCGCCACGCGGGCGAAAGAGACAGCGTCTCCCGCCACGCTGATCGACCGGCGTATCGCGGAACTCGGCGATTGGCGCGGCGCGGTGCTGGCGCGCGTCCGCGGCATCATCAAGGCCGCCGATCCGGGCGTCATCGAGGAATGGAAATGGCGCGGTGTTCCGGTGTGGGAGCATGACGGAATTCTCTGCACCGGCGAGACCTACAAGGACGTGGTGAAGTTCACCTTTGCTCACGGTGCGGCGCTGGCCGATCCGGCCCGGCTGTTCAATTCGAGCCTCGACGGCAATGTGCGGCGGGCGATCGATATTCGCGAAGGCGGCAAGATCGACGAGAAAGCGTTGAAGGCGCTCATTCGTGCCGCCGTGGAACGCAACACGTCCAAAAAGAAAAAGTAGAAGCGGCCGAAGTTCCCGTCTGCAAAGACTCGCGCGATTGCGAGAGCGCTGCTCCGCAACTTCAAGGCATGAAATTTCGTCCGATGCGATTGCGGCGAAAGTTTAATCATCGGCGAGACAAAACCGTGATATGCATTGCGCCGGGTGGATGGCGTGCGTGTCGAAGGAGTGCTCATGCGGTTATCGGGGCTGGGCTTTGGCTCGGCAATGCTATGTCTTTTTCTTGCGTCTCCGGCTTTGGCGTCTCCGGCTTTGGCGTCTCCCGCTCTGGCGAAGCCGGTTCATGGTGTGGAACCGGCGCAGCAGACCGGCCCTCTCTTCGTGAACGATCATGACGGCGGCGTGATGCCCAACCGCGTGTCCGATCCGGACTTCGTGATCAATCCGGACGGCGATGATGTGTATGGCGCGCCCTACGAACAGCCCAATCAGGATCAGGACGAAGACGGCGACATCTCGATGTATCAGGGCCAGGACGAGAGCGTTCCGGCCTGATCACGCAGGCTCGCAGAGTGCGTTCAAGCGCGAAAGCAGCGCGGTCCATTCGCGTTCCATGCCGGGCGACCAATCGGTGCCCAGAACATCGCGCAAGACCTCCGTGATCGCCGTGAAGAAATTCGGGAAGACCTCGCGCGGCACGCCATAGCCTTCATGGGTCACCACTTCGCAGCGCACGAAGTTCTCGCCATAGGAATTGGCCTGCGCGAAATCGAGAATGACGTCGATGGTGCGCGCCAGCATCTCGCCGCGCACGCTGCCGGTCTTGTCGCGCACGAAAAGCGCCAGCATGTCGGGATGGCGCGCGAAAAGTCTTTCATAGACCTGCGGCGTGATATCGCCCGCCCGTTCGCCCGCCAGCGCCAGGCTGCGTTCGATGATGGTTTCGTCCGGCATGCGTCCCGCGTCGAAAAGCCCGCAAACCTCTTAGAACCGTTGCAGGGGCCAGACAATGCGCCGGTGTGACGCTCACCGTTCGGTCAGCCGCGGCATGATCTCGACGAAGTTGCAGGGCTTGTGGCGGATATCGAGCTGATATTTCAGGATGCCGTCCCAGCCGTCCTTCACCGCGCCGGTCGAGCCGGGCAGGGCGAAAAGATAAGTGCCCTTCGCAACGCCCGCGCAGGCGCGCGATTGCAGCGTGGAGGTTCCGATCTTGTCGTAGGAGATGCGGTGGAACACGGCGGAAAAACCGTCGATCTCCTTCTCGAACAGCGGCTTCATCGCTTCCACCGTCACGTCGCGGCCGGTGAGGCCGGTGCCGCCGGTGGTGATAATCGCGTCGATGGTTGCGTCGTCGATCCAGTGTTGAAGCTGCGCGCGGATCGTGGGGATGTCGTCCTTCACGAGTGCGCGGCCGGCCAGTTCATGCCCCGCATCGGCGATGCGCTGGGCGAGCGTGTCGCCGGAGGTGTCGTTCTCACGCGTGCGCGTGTCCGACACCGTCATCACCGCGATGCGGACGGGAACGAATTTTATGCTCTCATCAATAGGAGGCATCGCTCACGATGGTTGTTTTGGCGCTTTCGGGCTGCGGCGTCGGCTGGAGGGCGGGCGGTTGCGGCACGGCCATGCGCGCGGGCCGCCTGTATTTCGGCCAATCGCCGCCGGCGACCTGATCGAGGGCCGGAGACTCCTCGTCCTGGCGGCGGTTGTACATCCAGTACCAGGTCAT
>JAFECN010000184.1 GCA_018242145.1 Pseudomonadota bacterium | reverse complement strand
CCGGATTGGGCTGGAAGAAGTTGCTGGCGTCGAGCGCGCACAAACGCTCCAGCCGCGCGATGGCGAGATCGCCGGGCAATATCTCGCCCAGAATGCCCGTGGCCGCCATGCTGCGCAGCACCGGCACCGGATCTTCCGCCGCCAGAAGCTTCAGCATCTCCTTGGCGATGCGCTCGCCAGAAAGCTGCTTCAGCCCCGCCTTTTCGGCGGCAGCGGCTTGCAGCGCCGCCCTGTCGATTTCGCCCTTGCCGTACCAGGCATGGAAGCGGAACAGGCGCAGGATGCGCAGGTAATCCTCGCGGATGCGCGTCACCGGATCGCCGACGAAGCGAACCTTTCCGGCTTTCAGATCGGCGACGCCGCCGACGGTATCGAACACCTCGCCATTCGCATCGGCGTAGAGCGCGTTCATGGTGAAGTCGCGGCGCTGCGCGTCTTCCGCCCAATCTTTCGTGAAGGCGACGACGGCGCGGCGGCCGTCGGTGGAAACATCGCGGCGCAGGGTCGTCACCTCATAGGGACGGCCGTTGGAGATCGCCGTCACGGTGCCATGCTCGATGCCGGTCGGCACCGCTTTCAGCTTCGCCGCTTCCAGTTTCTTCGTCACCTCGTCCGGCGTCAGCGGCGTTGCGATGTCGATATCGGAGACGCTCTGGCCCAGAAGCGCGTTGCGCACCACGCCACCAACGAAGCGCGCGCTTCCACCGTCTTTGGCGAGCGCATCCATCACCGCGCGCGTTTCCGGCGCGGTCATCCAGGCGTGTTTCGATGGCTCCAATTTCGTCATGCGCCCGAAAACCGTTCCGCGAAATTCACCAGAATGGCGGCTGTCGCGCCCCATATATAATGCGAACCGTAGTTGAAGGCATAGAATTCGCGCCTCTGGCCCTGCCATTCGCGGCTCTGGCGCTCGCGGTTTTTCGGATCGAGCAGGAAGGCAAGCGGGACTTCGAAGATGTCGTGCACCTCCGCCGGATTGGGCATCAGGGTGAAGCCTTCCTGCACCACGCCCACCACCGGCAGGATCGCGAAGCCGGTGCCGGTTTCATAGCCTTCCATGTAGCCCGCCACGCGCACGAAATCCGGCGCGATGCCGGTTTCCTCCTGCGTTTCGCGCAGGGCGGCGGCGAGCGGGGATTCGTCGGCGGCGTCCACGCGGCCGCCCGGAAAGCTCACCTGCCCCGCGTGCCGCGACAGCGTTTCGGTGCGTTGGGTGAGAAGCACCGTCGGCTCCGGCTTGGCGAGGATCGGCATGAGAACCGCCGCCGGCGTCAGCTTGATTTCGCCGGGCGGGCGGCGGAATTCGGGATTGAAATCGTAATCGCTGCGCGTGGGATGAACCTTGAACCCCGGCGCATCGGCCAAAAGTTTTTTTCGCAGCAGGGAGAAATCCATCGCCGCGATGCGCGCGGCCAGTTCCTCGGACGACGTCATGCGGGCGCATCCAGCGGGAAGGCGACGCCGTCGCTCCACAGGACGAGTTTGCCTTCGTATTCGCCCTCGCCCGGCACGGCCAGATCGACAAGCTGATAGAACACGGGCCGCGAAATCTTCGCTTCCAGGCCGCGGCGCACATGCACATAAGGCGACGGCTCGCGCGTTGCGGGGTCGATCTCCACGCGGATGGGATTGTCGCGGCCGGCAATGGTCTGATCGCCGACATTGGTGGTGAAGACCAGCTTGCGGTTCTTGCCTTCGCCTTCGACATCCAGCAGCACGGCGAGGAAGGGCGCGTCCTCGACGGTGATGCGCATCTTTTCGGCGGGCGTGACCAGAACGTAATCGTCGCCGTCCTTGCGCAGGATGGTGGAGAACAGGCGCACCAGTTCGCGGCGGCCCACCGGCGTTCCTTCGTGGAACCATGTGCCGTCGCGCGCGATGCGGATGTCGATATCGCCGCAATGGGCGGGATGCCATTTCTCCACCGGCGGCAGGCCGCGGCCCGCGGCGGTTTCCCGCTGCAAGCTCGCCAGTCCCAGAGTGAAATCGCCCGCCATGAATCGTCCTTTATCCGCCTCACGGCGTTGTGCTTTTTCGCCTTTAGCCATAGGGCGCAAGGCCGGTTGCGCGGGGGCCAAGGCAGTGCAACATAGGCCGTTGCTGGCGGCCGCATGCGCCGGATTCGAAGATAGGCGCTCGCGCCCCGGCCCGGCAACCGCGCGCGATTTACGGATTTGATGAATGAGCGATACCACGACCGACGACAGCAACGCCGTTGCGCAGGCCGAACAGGCGGGCGCGATTTTCGCCCATGTGCGCGAGACGGTGGGCAAGGTGATCTTCGGCCAGCGCGCGGTGATCGACCAGACATTGGTGACGCTGCTGGCGGGCGGGCATGGGCTCCTGATCGGCGTGCCGGGGTTGGCGAAGACCAAGCTCGTCTCCACCATCGGCACGGTGATGGGGCTGGACTGGAAGCGCATCCAGTTCACGCCGGACCTGATGCCCGCCGATATCGTCGGTTCCGAGGTGCTGGAGGAAGACGGCGGCAAGCGCAGCTTCCGCTTCATCAAAGGTCCGGTGTTCACCCAGCTTCTGATGGCGGATGAAATCAACCGCGCATCGCCCCGCACCCAATCGGCGCTGCTGCAATCCATGCAGGAGCGTTATGTGACCGTGGCGGGGCAGCGTTACGACCTGCCCAAGCCGTTCCATGTGCTCGCGACGCAGAACCCGCTGGAGCAGGAAGGCACCTATCCCTTGCCGGAGGCGCAGCTCGACCGCTTCCTGTTGCAGATCGACGTCGGCTATCCCGACACGGATTCCGAAAAGAAGATGATGCTCGCCACGACGTTCGGCGAGGAAGAACAATTGAAAGCGGTGTGCACGCCCAATGTGCTGATGGAAGCGCAAGCCATCGTGCGCCGCCTGCCGGTGGGCGAGAAGGTTGTCGAGGCGATCCTGAAGCTGGTGCGCGGCGCGCGGCCCGACGAGGGCGGCGCGAGCGACATCCGCCAGTTCATCGCCTGGGGCCCGGGCCCGCGCGCGAGCCAGGCCTTCATGCTGGCGGTGCGCGCCAAGGCGCTGATCGAAGGCCGCTTCGCGCCGAGCGTGGACGATGTGGTGGCGCTGGCCCATCCGGTGCTGCGCCATCGCATGGCGCTGAACTTCTCCGCGCGCGCGGAAGGCACCACCATCTCCGACGTGATCGACCGGCTGTGCCGGAGCATTCTTTGACGGACACCCAGACGCGCCTGCGCGACAGCGCCGAACAGATCGCGGCGGGATTGCCGCCGCTGCTGGTGGCGGCCGAGCGGCTTGCGTCCGTGATTTCGCTCGGCGTGCATGGACGGCGCAAATCCGGCATGGGCGAGAATTTCTGGCAGTTCCGCCGCTTTCAGGCAGAAGACGCCTCGACCGCGATCGACTGGCGGCAATCGGCGAAGTCGCAGCACCTCTTCGTGCGCGAGCGCGAATGGGAGGCGGCGGAAGCCATCTGGCTGTGGCGCGATGGGTCGGCGGGGATGCGCTTCAAATCCGATTTCTCCGACACGACCAAGATCGACCGCGCCAGCGTGCTGGCGCTGGCGCTGGGTTCGCTCCTGATCCGCGGCGGCGAGCGCATCGCCCTTTATGGCGACGGGCGCGCCCCTTCGACGGGGCGCGGCGCGCTCAACCGCATCGCGCATGAACTGATCGAGCGGCAAAACGACGAGGCGCTGCCGCCCGATGCGCCGGTCTCGAAGAATTCCACCTTCGTGTGGTTCAGCGATTTCCTCTCGCCGCTGGGCGAGATCGAAACGACGTTGCGGCGGCTGGCGCGCGCGGGCTTGAGCGGACAGCTCGTCCACATCATCGATCCGGCGGAAGAAGACTTTCCGTTCGAGGGCCGCACGCGGTTTGAATCGCCCGGCGGACGGCAGAGCGAAATCTTCGGCCGGGTAGAAACCATGCAGGGCGCCTATCGCGCGCGCTTCCGGGCGCACGCGGAAACCTTGCGCGATCTTTCGCGGCGGCTGGGCTGGGGTTATCTCGCGCACCGCACCGACAAGCGGCCCGAGGTGGCGCTTGTGGCGCTGTTCGAAGCTTTGGGCGGCGCGGAAGCGAAGATGCGGATCGCATGAAAAAGCAAAAGGAATTCCCTCTCCCCCTTGGGGGGAGAGGGCAGGGTGAGGGGGTGTGCCAAGCGTCAATCTTCGCGCGCAGGACGACACTGT
>JAFECN010000183.1 GCA_018242145.1 Pseudomonadota bacterium | reverse complement strand
GCTTCTGTCGGCCCGCGCCGGAACCAAGCGGCTGCGCATCTGGTGCGCCGCCGCCTCCACCGGGCAGGAGCCCTATTCGCTCGCGATCCTTCTGGACGAGGCCAAGATCGCGAAGGACTGGCGCATCGACATCGTCGCCACCGACATCAGCAGCACCGCCATCGCCCGCGCGGCGGAAGGGCGCTATTCGCAATATGAAGTGCAGCGCGGCCTGCCCGCCCAGACGCTGGTGCGCTACTTCGCGCAGGACGGCGAGCATTGGAGCATCAGCGAGCGGCTGCGCCGTATGGTGCGCTTTCGCCGCTTCAATCTTCTGGACTCCTATGGCTGGCTGGGCGCGATGGACGTCATCTTCTGCCGCAACGCCTTTCTTTATTTCGCGCCGCTCGCCAAGCGCACCTGCCTGCAGAACCTGGCCGATACGCTCGCGCCGGACGGCTATCTGGTGCTCGGCGCCGCCGAAACGATGGAAGGCGCCAGCACCGCCTTCGTGCCGGACGATGCGGACGCGCGCGGCATCTACCGCAAGGTCCGCCACCCCACCCGTCCGGTCGCACTGGCGGGTTAGCTTTCTTCATTTTCCTCCCCCGTTTACGGGGGAGGGGGACCGCGAAGCGGTGGAGGGGGCACGCACCCCCTCCGCCTCACGTTGTTCGGCACCTCCCCCGCTTCGCAGGGGAGGAAAATTATTGTTTGAACCTCACGCCCACAAAGTATGCGCGGCCCGGCGCGCCGTAACCGAGCACCGGCTCGTAATGCACGTTGAACGCATTCTCCACGCGGCCATAGAGACTCCACTGGTCGAAGTCGTAATGCCCGGTGAGATTCACCGTCGTGTGGCCGCCGTTCACGAAGGCCGTCGGCGGCGTGGTGGAGGTGTCGTACTGGTCGATCTCGCGATCCACATACGACAGGCTCGCGCCCAGCCCCCAGTTGGACGGATCCCAGTTCAGGATCGCGCTTGCCGTGTTCTTCGGGCGGCGGCCGAGCGCAAGTCCGGTCGTGCGATCCTTCGCATCCATATGCGTGTAATCGAGGGTCACGCGGATGGTATCGGTGATGGTGCCTTCGATCTGCGCTTCCACACCGGTCGCGCGCGTGCGGTCGATGTTGAAATAGAACCCGAAGGGCTGCACCGCGCATTGCGCCGGCGGCGCGGGCACGAAGCAGCTTTGGAAATCGATCAGGTTCTTGGTGTCGCGCGCGAAATAGGTGAGCGAGGCCCGCATCGCGTCGTCGAGAAGCGCCTGCGCGCCGCCCACCTCCCAGCCGCGCGCCGTTTCCGGCCTCAGGCCCGGCGTGCCGTATTGTGAGAACAATTCGTAAAGCGACGGCGCCTTGAAGCCGTCGCCGTAATTGGCGTGCAGCACCGTACCGTCGAGGGGCTGCCACGCCGCCGCGAACTTGAGCGAGGTGTGCGAGCCGAACTGGGCGTGGTGGTCGTAACGCACGCCGCCGGTCAGCGTCAGCGTCTCGAACAGCGTCTTCTGATACTGGCCGTAGAAACTGTAGATCGAGGAGTGCCCGCGGTCGCTGCTGTAGGTGCCCACGCTGGAGAAGCGGGTGGATTCCTCTTCCGCGCCGAAGACGATCTGGTCGTCCGGGGACAGATCGGCCGTGCCCTGATATTCGAAGCGCGTCGCGCTGCCTTTGTTCTCCGTATCCTTCTGGTCGGGGATGAGATCGTAGAAGGAATTGTAGAAGGCGCGGTTGCTGTTGGTGGCCATCACGGCGACGCGGTTGTGCAGCACCCCGCCGAACAGATCGAAGTTCAGCCCCGCATAGCCGGAAAGAAGCCGGTTCTTGTTGTAGGCGAAGGAATCGGACGCGAGATAGGGCGGCACGAAGCCGGAATTGTCGTCGTAGTCGGCCCGCGCGCTGGTGTAGTAGCCGCGCAGGTCCAGGCTCACAGTGTCGTTCAGGTGAATGCGCGTGTTCGCGGTGGCCCCGAAATTGCCGTAGCCGTCGGTTTCGGGATTGCCGTTGCGCTTGTCGGCGGCGGAGATGCCGTTGCTGTGGATGTAGTTCGCCGCCGCGCCATACTCCACCGCGCCCGCCGTGCCGTTGGCCGCGGCGTTCAGGTGATAGGTGTCGAAGGAGCCGCCTTCGGCGCTCGCCGTCAGCGCAAAGGGATCGCTGCCGCCGCGCTTGGAAAGAATGTCGATCACCCCGCCGATGGCGTCGCTGCCATAGAGCGTGGATTGCGGCCCGCGCAGCACTTCCACCCGGTCGATATTGTTGACCAGCACATCGCCCAGGATTGCGCCATTGTCGGTGCCGCTGGGGTCGTTGATGCGCACGCCGTCGATGAGAACCAGCGTCTGCCCCGTCTCCGCGCCGCGGATGCTGACGGTGGTGATCTGGCCCAGTGCGCCGGACCGGTTGACCGAAAGCCCCGGCGTCAGCGCCAGCGCGTCGGTAAGCTGCGTGGTCTGCAGGCTTTGCAGCGTCGCCGAATCGAGGACCGAAACGGATTCGCCGGTCTTGTCCGCCGGCTGCGCGCTGCGCGTCGCCGACACCACGACGGTGTCGATGTCGTCCGCGAAGGCGGGCAGGGTGGTGCCGGCGAGCAGGACGCCCGTCAGCGCAATCAACAAATGTCTGTGCATGATTTTCTCCTGGTGTGGTTTCCAGGAGCCGGCCCGCGGAGGGCACGTCACATATCGGCAATTTTTGGGCAACATGATCCCCGCGGCGACGACTCCAACATGTCGTCGCGACGGTTTCCCCCGCTAGCTCCCGGCCATCCCCGACCGGAAACAGGACGACGGCACGAGGCAGGTCTCCTGGCTCCCGGCTCTATCGCTTTCGCCCGCCTTCCCAAGGCATTTCGCCTCAGTGGCACATGGGCGACCGCTTGCCGGTCACAGTTGCGGGGGCAGCCGCGGGTTTTGCACCGCGTTCCCTTCAATCCCTTTCGGGAACCTCACGCCTGCCCGAACGCTAATAAGGTAACGATGCGCCGTCAATTTCGGCGGCGCAGGCCGATGGTGTGTGCGGAATACTTTGTATTCTCACAAGTTTTTGAAAAGGCGCGGACGGGTGGATGGCGGTTTCGCGGGAAAAACGAATTCTCTGGAACGATTCGCCGCATATCGAAATTCCGCCAAATTGCGCGAGAAAATGGGAGGTGTTGCGTTCGTGCGTCCAAATCGCCGGGTTTGATATTTCGATACAACCGGACAGCGATTTACCAATCGAAACGCTAGACCGGGCGTAAGAAGAATGATTACGATGTCTCAAAAGAACACCAAGAATCTGTGCCGTGACCCGCGGTGCTAGGGGAGGGGAAGTGCAAGCCTGGTTTTTCAACCACCGGGCCTGGCGCGCTGGCGTCAGGTCGCATTTCGATTGGTTAGTGTAGGTCGATGGAACAACCACAACACGATTTAAGGCCTTTCCAGGCCCAGAACACGTCCCGGCGTCTTATCTCGCTCGGCGCAGCAGTGATCCTTCAGTTGGGGATCATCTGGGCGCTTGCAACGGGTCTTGCGCAGCAG
>JAFECN010000182.1 GCA_018242145.1 Pseudomonadota bacterium | reverse complement strand
TTTCATTCCGCAGCAACGGGAAATATCCGCTCGCCGGAGAGCAGCGCGGAGGCATAAGCGCAAGCGGCACGCACATCTTCTTCGGACAGCCTCGGGTGGTACTGGCTCACGATCTCAGCAGCGGACATGCCGGCCGCGAGTTCGTTCATGATGTGCTCCACCGTGATGCGCGTTCCGCGGATCACGGGTTTTCCGACCATGACTTTTGGGTCGCTTTCGATTCGCTTAAGCAGTTCGTTCATGGCCAAACCTCTTTGACGCCGATCATAGCACGAAACCGCGCCCGTCTCACCCCTGCCGCACGGTGCGCTTTTCGATGCGCTTCTCGAAGGTGCCGGTCACGATGCGCTGCACGAAAATGCCGGGCGTGTGAATGTGATCCGGATCGAGCGAACCGACGGGCACGATCTCTTCCACTTCCGCGACGGTGACCTTGCCGGCCGTTGCCATCATCGGATTGAAGTTTCGCGCCGTCTCGCGATAGACGAGATTGCCTTCGGCATCGCCCTTCCACGCCTTCACGATGGCAAGATCGGCCTTCAGGCCGCGTTCGAGAATATAGGTTTCGCCGTCGAATTCCTTGTGCTCCTTGCCCTCGGCGATCAGCGTGCCGACGCCGGTCTTGGTGTAGAAGCCGGGAATGCCCGCGCCGCCCGCGCGGATGCGTTCGGCCAGCGTGCCCTGCGGATTGAACTCCAGCTCCAGCTCCTTCGCGAGAAACTGTTTCTCGAAGGTCTCGTTCTCGCCGACATAGGAGGAGATCATCTTCTTGATCTGACGCGTCTGCAAAAGAAGGCCCAGACCGAAATCATCCACGCCCGCATTGTTGGAGACGACGGTGAGGTTTTTCACGCCGCTGTCGCGCAAGGCCGCGATCAGGTTCTCGGGAATGCCGCACAGGCCGAAGCCGCCCGACATGACCGTCATCCCGTCGAACACCACATCCTTTAGCGCCGCGCGCGCGTTCTCATAGACCTTGGTTTTGCTCATGGAAGGATTCCGAAGAGGGCCGGCTCATTTGCCGCGCTCGCACCGGAAACACAAGGCCGCAAGGAAATTGCGCTCAGAGCTGCGCCCGTGCCCGGAACTCTTCGGTGGAATTGGTTTTGGGGAATGGCGTTGCCGGAACCGGCACGCCCAGAAATGCGCAAAGCGGCGCCCAGCCCTGCGGCGAATCCCAGATCAAAAGGCGCGCGGCGGGCAGCGTCGCCTTCACCTGTGCATTGTGGCGCTTGTAGGCGGCGATGACGTTGTCCTTGCCGTAGTCGTTGCCGAAAATCTGTTCCCCGATGGCGAACCGGGTCATGCGGAAATGCGCGCCCATCGGTTCGGGCGGCATCTCGCGCTGCAGCAGCGGAATGATCGTCTGCGAGATGGATTTGTACCAGGCTTCCGGGTCGCGCTCGGTCAGGATGAACTTCGCGTCCGGAAAAGCCTGCGAGAGTTCGCGCCAGAAATTGCACACCGGCCAGTCCACGGCCGCCGGATAGGGCGCGAGGAGCGATTTCCAGTCCGTGGGTTCGCCATGCGCGGCGCGATCCCAGACCGGAACGTGCTCGGGATGCACGAACACTTCGGTCATGTGATAGCAGGGCGCGAAGCCGAGTTGTTCCAGCGCAAGCTTGAGAGAATGGGTTCCGGTGCGCCCGAAACCGGCTCCAAGAACTTTCATGACGCGCCCCTCCAATCCCTTGTCGAAGCTTGCGCAGGACGGCGCGCTTTCGCAAGCTGCGCATCCAAGGGAGAGCCCCATGATCGTCCGCCGCGCCATCCTCGCCGCCGCCCTGTCGCTCGCAGCGATGCCCGCCTGTGCCATGACCTTGAAGAGCAGCGACGTTACGGAAGGGGTGTATTTCCCGGTCGCCGAGATTTGTGCGCGTTACGGCGGCAGCGATGTCTCGCCCGCGCTGTCGTGGAGCGGCGCGCCGCAAGGCACGAAGAGTTTTGCCGTCACCATGTTCGATCCCGACGCGCAGGGCGACGGATGGTGGCACTGGCTGGTGGTGAACATTCCCGCGAACGCGAACGGGCTGGCGCAAGGCGCGGGCCGTGGCGCCTTGCCGGAGGGCGCGGTGGGGTTGCAGAACTCCAGCGGCAATGCGCGCTATGACGGCCCCTGCCCGCCCAAAGGCTCGGGCCTGCATCATTATCAGATCACGCTATGGGCTTTGGGCGACACGCAGGTGCCGCTCAATCCTGCCGGAGAGCCCGCGGCGGCGGGCGACTGGCTTCAGCAGCATTCCATCGGCATGACGCGGATCACGCCGGTTTACGCGAAATAGGCTCCACGTCGGTCAGGCGGTCCACCGTCCGCAGCGGCGGGAAGAGCCACATCCAGATCGCAACGACGCTCAGCGTGCCCAGCCCGCCGATGATCACGGCGGGAACGGTGCCGAACCACGCGGCGGTGATGCCGGATTCGAATTCGCCCAATTCGTTCGACGCGCCGATGAACAGCATGCTGACCGCGCCGACGCGCCCGCGCATCGGATCGGGCGTGGCGAAGTTGATCAGCGACTGGCGGACATTCACGCTCACCATGTCGGACGCGCCGGTGACGAAGAGCGCGGCCAGCGACAGATAGAAATTGTGCGACAGGCCGAAGACCACGGTGGCGACGCCAAAGATCGCGACGGCGGCGAACATGCGGCTGCCGGAGCGGCGCTCGATCGGCCAGCGGGAGAGCGTGAACGCCGTGAGCGCCGCGCCCACCGCCGGGGCGCTGCGCAGAAGGCCCAGGCCCACCGGGCCGACATGCAGGATGTCGCGCGCGAAGATCGGCAGCAGGGCCACCGCGCCGCCCAGCAGCACGGCGAAAAGATCGAGCGAGATCGCGCCCAGCACGATCGGCCGGTCGCGCACGAAGCGGATGCCTTCGATCACGCGCTCCAGCCGCGAGGCGCCGGCGATGCTGGCGCGATCGAAGCGGCGGCCGCCGAAGGTCGTCGTCAATCCCGCCGCCGCCATGAAGCCGACGAAGCTGATGCTGTAGGTCGCCACGGGACCGAGCGCATACAGGAACCCGCCCAAAGCGGGGCCTGCGATCACCGCGACGGTGAAGGCCGACGAACTGAGCGCGATGGATTTGGCCAGACGTTCCGGCGGCACGAGAAACGCCAGCAGCGATTGACCGGACGGGCCGGAGAATCCGCGCGCGGCGCCGAACAGGACCAGCACCGCATAGAACGGCAGCGCGTTGCGCGGATAAAGCAGGCTGAATGTCAGAAACAGCGCCGAACAGATGCCGAGCATGGCTTGCGCCAGCGCCAGAACACGGCGCTGGTCGAACCGGTCCGCGATTTCGCCTGCCGGAAGCGTGAGCAGAAACATCGGTATGAACTCGCACAGGCCAACGAGGCCCAACGAAAGCGGCGTGCGTTCGATGTCGTAGATCTGCCAGCCGATGGCGACGGATTGCACCTGCATGGCGACCGTCGAAAGAAAGCGGCTGGAGATGAAGAAGCGAAAGTCCCGGTCGCGGTAGAGGGCGGGCGAATTGATGTCCGTCATGCCGGGAGGTGGCGGGATTGCCTGCGCAAAATCAAGCGGCGCTTTGGCGTTTCTGCCATTCCACCGGTGCAATTCGCCGGATATCGACAACGAAGATTTTGCCGCCGGGGAAAATCGCCTGTTTTCCCCTTTGCTTGGCCAAAACCCGCCGCTGCAGCCCGCGCGTTTCGATTGTCCGGCGCGGTGGCGGAAGCGAAATCGCGTTCATCCTCCATTCATCGCGGAAACGAATTTTCGCATGAAATTCACCCGCGACAAATCACGACAAAAGACGGATCCGCCGCTCTGGTTTCGCCACATTCGATCCCGATGTTCGGATCGTGCCCGAACGCACAAAGGAGATTTTGAAATGAGCACGTTGAAGAAAACTCTGAAGCTGGCCGGCGCCCTGGCGATCGTGCTCGGCGCCGCCTCGCCGCTGATGGCGACGTCCGCGAGCGCCGCGCCCTATGACCACGGCCGTGGCCATTACACCCATGTCGATCCGATGCGCGATCACCGGCGCATGCCGAAGATGCGCTATGAGCGCCGCCCGCCGATGCCGCATCACGGGCATTACAAATACAAATGGCGTCAGGGCCGCTGGAATTGGCATCGCGACCACTGGGTGTGGGCGCCGGGAATCTGGATCCGCTTCTAAAGAGCCGATCCGGTAAAGGAGGCCTCCGCGGGGTATGCCCCTCCACCCGCGGAGGCTTTTCTTTTCTACGCGATCACGCGAGGCGCGGATCGAGCTTCTTGCAGGCGTCGATAAGGCCTTTCACCGAATCCGCCGACTTCATCAGCGCGGCTTTCTCGTCCGCCGTCAGGTCGAGCTCGACGATGCGCTCAACACCCTTGGCACCGATCACCGCCGGCACGCCGACATAGATGTCTTTCAGACCGTATTTGTTGTTCACATAGGCGGCGACCGGCAGCACGCGCTTCTTGTCGCGCAGATAGGATTGCGCCATCTCGATGCCCGCCGTGGCCGGGGCATAGAAGGCCGAGCCGGTCTTGAGCAGGCCGACGATCTCCGCGCCGCCATCGCGCGTGCGCTGCACGATCTGGTCAAGCTTGTCCTGCTTGATCCAGCCCATCTTGACGAGTTCCGGCAGCGGGATGCCGCTGACGGTGGAGAAGCGCGGCATCGGCACCATCGTGTCGCCATGGCCGCCAAGCACGAAAGCGCTCACATCTTCCACCGACACGTTCATCTCTTCGGCGAGGAAGAAGCGGAAGCGCGCGCTATCCAGCACCCCCGCCATGCCGACGACCATGTGATGCGGCAGGCCGGAGAACTGGCGCAGCGCCCACACCATCGCGTCCAGCGGATTGGTGATGCAGACGACGAAAGCGTTCGGCGCATGGGCCTTGATGCCCTCGCCCACCGCGCTCATCACCTTCAGATTGATGCCCAGAAGATCGTCGCGGCTCATGCCCGGCTTGCGCGGCACACCGGCGGTGACGATCACCACATCGGCGCCCGCGATGTCGGCGTAAGAGTTCGTGCCTTTCAGCTTGATGTCGAAGCCGTCGATGGGGCCGGCCTGCGAAAGATCGAGCGCCTTGCCCTGCGGCAGGCCTTCCATGATGTCGAACAACACGACATCGCCGAGTTCCTTGGTCGCGACGAGATGGGCGAGCGTGCCGCCGATCTGTCCGCCGCCGATAAGCGCGATTTTGTTGCGGGCCATGGGAAAATCCTTTGTTTGGAGGAGCCGGCCGGTTCCTAGCGCGCGGGGGGCGGGTCCGGCAAGGAAGCCTAAGGACGCAGGGAAATGGCGCCGAACCGGGCTAGGAACCGGCGATATCGCCCATCCGGATCCGGCCCCGCCGGGCGATCCAGGCGAAAGGCACGCAGGCGAGGCACAGGCCGATGGCAAAAGTGATGCCCGTCACGTCCGCCGCCGAATAAAGGACGAGCGCCGTTCCCTCCAGTACCAGCGCGAGGATGGGCAACAGCGGATAGCCCAACGCCCGCCAGGGGCGCGGCAAGGCCGGCTCGCGACGGCGCAGCACGAACAGCGCCGCGATGACGACGATGGCGCCGATGGCATTCATCGTGCCGATCAGCCCGAAAACGAGATCGAAGGTGCCGCTGAGCGCCACGCCCATGGTGAAGATGGCCGTGAGTAGCATCGCGCCGGATGGTGTGCCGCCGGCATTCACGGTTTCGAAGAATTGCGGCAACAGACCTTCCCGCGCCATGGAGAAAACGATGCGCGGGCCGCCCATGATGTTGGCGTTGGCACAACTTGCCACGGTGATCATCGCAGTGACGGCGAAGATCAACGATGCGATACCGCCGAAGCTGCCGATGACGATGGTGAAGGGCAGCGGGGTGGAGGCGACGCCCTTGACGCCCAGCGCATACACGAGCGCGCCGTTCACGCCGATATAAAGGATCGCGGTGAGCGCCAGGCCGATGAAGGTCGCACGGGGCAGCGTGCGTCCCGGATCGACGATCTCCTCGCCGAAATAGAAAGCCGTGTTCCATCCGGCATAGGCGCCGCGCACGAGCTGATAAGCGGCGACG
>JAFECN010000181.1 GCA_018242145.1 Pseudomonadota bacterium | reverse complement strand
GTTCGTGTTGCGCGAGATCGAAGGGCTGAGCGTCGAGGAAACGGCCGAGACGCTCGACATCCCGGCGGAAACCGTGCGCTCGCGCCACCTGCGCGCGCGCCAGAAGATCCAACAGACGCTCGATCCCGAATTGAAATCGGTGCTGGGGAACACATTCCCCTTTGCGGGCGCCGATTGCGAAGCACTCACCGCGCGCGTTCTGCAGCGCATGGGCATCGTCGAAGAAGGTTGAAAGGGCACATCATGATCGAAGACATCAATATGCAATCGCGCCGCAAGCTTCTGGTGGGCAGCGCCACCACGCTGTCGGCGGCGGGCCTCGCCGTGGTTCTCGGCAGCACCGCATTGCCGCGCGCGGCCCGCGCCGCCTCCGGCAATGCCGCGCAGGACATCCAGCTTCTGAACGCCGCGCTCGGGCTGGAGCACGAAGGCATCGCCGCGTACCAGCTTGGCGCCGAAAGCAAGCTTCTGAAGCCCGACGTGCTGAAAGTCGCCGTCACCTTTCAGGGCCACCACAAGCAGCATCGCGATGATCTCGTCGCGGCCATCACCAAGCTGGGCGGCAAGCCCGTCGCCGCCAAATCCAATTTCGACTATGCGAAGGAGTTGAACGCCGCCTCGCTCAAAAGCCAGACCGACGTGCTCAGGCTGGCGCTGAAGCTGGAGACGGGCGCGACCAACGCCTATCTCGGCGTCATCCCGTCGCTGGACCAGTCCGATCTCTATCTCTTCGCCGCGCGCGTCGCGGGCGACGAAGCCTTCCACGCCGCCGTCCTCGGCAGCGTGCTCGGCGAGCCCATCCCCGAAAAAGCGCCGCTGTTCGGCTGACCGGGAGATCGGAACGATGGCCGGGTTTGTCAGGCTGGCAGGGCCGGCCGTTGTCGCCATGCTGAGCATCGCCGCCGCATCTGCATCGCCGGCACCCTCCGCTCATGCGCCGGCGTCTCCGTCCTCCGCGAGCGCCGCGCGGGGGGCGGAGATCTACGAGGCCAAATGCGGGGCCTGCCACTCGCTGGACCAGAACCGCATTGGCCCCAAGCATCGCGGCGTGTTCGGCCGCAAGGCGGGCGCGGTGCCCGATTTTCCGTACACCGCCGCGCTGAAGAAATCCGGCATCGTCTGGAACGCGAAGACGCTCGACACCTGGTTGCAAAGCCCGGTGAAGATGGTCCCCGGCACCGCCATGGGCTTCCAGCTTCGCAGCGCGCAGGAGCGGGCGGACGTCATCGCCTATCTGAAGCAGCAATCGGGCAAATAGCCGTCTCGCCGCGGCGTGAGACATTCGCGCCCGAATCCCGCATGCTCGCGCCCTGCAGGAGCGGAGAGCCGCATGAACGGCGTGTGGGATACTTTCGAGGCGCGGCTGGGCCGCCTGATGTTCGCCATCGCGTGGGTGGCGCTGGGCGTGGAGAGCCTTGTCTATGGCATTCCCGTGATGCGGCTGGAGGCCTGGGACAAAACCTGGCCGGGCTACTCCACGGTCGGCTACATCACCGGCGTCATCGTCATCCTTGCCGGGATCGGCCTGATGTGGGCGGAACGGGCGAAGCTCTCCGCCAGCATCCTTGCCATCATCGCTTTTCTCTGGACGGCGGGACTGCATCTCACCCGGCTCGTGCCCACGATCGTCCACCCGCAGTATTGGGAAGGCTTCGCGGAATGTTTCGCGGTGTTCGGTGCGGCGTGGGTGCTGGTGTCCATCATGCCGCCGCGGCTCATCACCAACATGTGGGACCGCATTCTCGACAACGGCATTCCCATCGGCCGCATCTTCTTCGGCATCGCGCTCGTTATCTTCGGCGCGATGCACTTCATCTACCTGAATTTCACCGCCAGCTTCATTCCGCCGTGGTTTCCGCATCGCGAGTTGCTGGCAGAGATCACCGGGCTGGCCCATATCGCGGCCGGGCTTGCCATCCTCTCCGGCGTTCTGGCGCAACTTGGCGCCACGCTGGCGGGCATCATGTATCTGAGTTGGTTCTTCGTGCTGCACATCCCGCGCGTGATCGCCACGCCGCATGACCCGTTCGAATGGAACGGCGCGTTCGTGGCGCTGATGCTGAGCGGCGCGGCCTTCATCGTGGCGGCCACGTTCATCAAGAGCGCGGACGGCGAACCGAAATAGCTGCCTTATTTTTGATCAAAAGTTATTTTGGTTTGGGGAACGCGCTGCGCTAATCGAGCCGCGTCGCGGCCATGATGCGGCGCATGCGGCGGTATTCGCGCGCGTCGTGGATCACCAGAACCGCGTGCAGGAACGCCAATCCCCAGACCACAAAGCCCGCATGCGCGAAGAAGATCGTCGCCCACAGCACGATCGAGAGCACATAGAGGATCAGGTTGAACAGCGCCGCGAACGGCCGGCCCGAAAGGACCAGCGCCAGCGGCGAGCAGAAGAGGGCGATGAAGTAGATCATTGGATTGGATATAAGCGCTCGGCGCGCCGGGGAAAGCCTTCGCCACGCCGCGCCCGAACGAAATCCGCCCAAAATTGCAGCGATGCAACACTCCCTTTGGAAACAAGGGGTTATCCACAATGTAGGGAAATATTCTGTCCGATTTTGCACCAATTTCGCAATAGAAGTTCTTATTTTGTTCTTGCCACCGCAAGGGTAGGGGCGTACATTTTTCCCAATTCTCGAATTGCGTCCAAACCGAACCGCTCCCGAAAACCGGGCAGCGGTTTTTGTTTTTTCCGAAGAAATTTTGCACGCAGAGCCGCAGAGAAGAAAGTCGACGCGCGAAGCGCGTCAGTGGAACCGTGTCGCGGAAACAGAGAACTCTGTGCCTCTGCGGCTCTGCGTGAGAAAATTTTATAACGCCGCCCTGATCTTCGCCGCCACCGGCTCCAGCACCTCGGGCTTCACCATCGCCTTGCCGTGAAAGCTCAGGTCGGCACCGAGTTTGCGCGGCAGAATATGGAAATGAACATGCGGAATAGTCTGCCCCGAAGCCGCGCCGTTGAGTTGCGCCAGCATGATACCGGGAACCCCCAGCGCTTTTTTCACCGCGGCGGCGACGATCTGCGTTGTGCGCATCGTAGCGGCGGCGGCTTCGGGCGAGATGTCGAAAATCGTCTCGCCGGGCTCCTTGGGGATCACCAGCGTGTGGCCCTCGACGGCGGGCATGATGTCCATGAAGGCGAGGGTGTGTTCGTCCTCATAGACTTTGATGCACGGCAGTTCGCCACGCAGGATTTTCGCAAAGACGTTGTTGGTGTCGTAAGCCACAGTGCGAACCTCAATAAATCACCTCCCCCTTGTGGGGAGGTCGGAGAGCGAAGCGATCCGGGTGGGGGGATGTCAAGCGCGGTCCCCCCACCCGAAAAAGAACTTCGCTCCGCTTGTTCTTTTTCGACCTCCCCACAAGGGGGAGGTGATTACTCGCTCTTCCGAAACGGCCCATGCTCGGCCAGCGCCTCGATGTTCTCGGCTACCGCCGCGCGTTCCTGCCGCAGATAATCGCCCACCGCGCGCCGCAGGCCCGCATGCGCGATGTAATGCGCCGAATAGGTCGGCACCGGCATATAGCCGCGCACAAGCTTGTGCTCGCCCTGCGCGCCGGCTTCGACGCGGCTGAATTTGTGCGCGATCGCGTAGTCGATCGCCTGATAGTAGCAGGTCTCGAAATGCAGAAACGGAATATGCTCGGTGCAACCCCAGTTGCGGCCGAACAATACGCCTTGCCCACGGAAGTTCAGCGCGCCCGCGATATGCCGTCCCGCGCGCTTCGCCAGAATAAGCACGATCTGCTCGCCCATGCTGGCGCCGACGCGGCTGAAGAATTCGCGGGTGAGGTAAGGACGGCCCCATTTGCGCCCGCCTGTGTCCATGTAGAACTCGAAGAAAACGTCCCAATGCGCCTCGGTGATATCGCGCCCCGAAAGCCATTCGAAGGTCACGCCTTCCGCCGCCACCGCCGCGCGCTCTTTGCGCAGGTTCTTGCGCTTGGACGAGGAGAGGCGGCCCAGGAAATCGTCGAACGAGGTGTAACCGTCGTTCTGCCAATGGAACTGTTGGTCGTTGCG
>JAFECN010000180.1 GCA_018242145.1 Pseudomonadota bacterium | reverse complement strand
TCGGGATGAGACTTCGAAGCAGCCCGCCCGGTATAGCCCAGAGCATGCCTGTGGTAGGGCTCTTTACAGGCGTGAATGACATACCAGTCATTGCGCCCGCGAACATAAGCTTCGTCTTCCTGCGAGCCTACGAATAAATTTTTTTCGACCTCAATCATCAGATACTCCAATGCACTGATTGCTTCATATCAGCACGAATTGCGGAGGATTATTTACGGGCGGAATCGGCGCCTCATTCGCGAATTTTCTCAACCCACCTTCCGCAATTCTAGAGGCGCAGCTCCCAGACGCGCGAAGAGTTTCTTGCGGCACGTCAGCACGATGATCTGAACATTATCGCCCGCTCGCATCAGAACATCGAACATGCTTTCGATTCGATCATCGTCGGAAAAAGCCAAAGCGTCGTCGAGGATGACGGCCGCGGGTCGATTCTGGGCCAAGAGAAGCTCGGCGAACGCGATGCGGGACAGAACGGCAAGCTGTTCCTGGGTGCCACCGCTCAAGACACCATAATCTTCGGTATGCCCATCGCGCTGCAATCCGGAGATTCCGAGATCTTCGTCGAAGATCAGATCGCTTTCGGGAAGCAACATCTTGAGATAGGGCTGCACGCGTTGCACGACCGGCGCAAGGTAAAGGGTCTTGGCTTCGCGTTCGGCCGTTTCCAGTGTCTCTGAGAGAAGTCTCAGCACGGCGGCATCTTGCTCGTAGGCTCGAACGGACTCGCGCAGCCGGTCGCGCTCGGCTTGCTGCGACAAAATCTGCTCTTCGATACCAAGCCCCTCTTGCGCCTGAACGAGGGCGGTGAGCCGGGTAATTTCGGTGTTCAGGGTGATGATGGCGCGTTGCCGGTTGGCTGCGGTCGCTTCCAGCCGCTTGATCCGCGCCTCGATCGCTTCGACACTCTCGGATTGGGTCTTCTCGTGTTCGGCCAAGACTTGTTCCTTGGTCTCCGCCTCGCGCGCGAGTCTCTCCGCGTCTTCGGCTAGCGCATCGTCGGCGCGCGTCTGACGCGCCGCCGCGAGATCCGACGCCCGAGTCCCGATCTTTGTGTCCAGTTCGGTGAGCCGGTGCTCGTGCTTATTGAGATGCACTTCGGCCTCGGTCAGCGTGGCCTTGGGACCGGCGAGTGCAGCCTCCTGATTGGCGATGGTGGCCGCGAGACGTTCGCCCTCGCTGCGCGCGGTGGCCAAATCTGTGCCCAGCGCCTCGCTTGGCGGAAGCGTTTCGAGCTTCAACGCTTGAAGTTCGGACTTCAATCTGCCGCGCAAGGTGCCGAGATGCGTCTTCAAGGCGTTAACGCCCGCGGGCAATTTCTTTTGGCTGTTTCCCGGCGCCAATCTGACAAGTTGATTGCGATGCTCCGCCAGCCCGCGTTCGTGCTCGCGCCGCCGTGCCGCCAGGGTCCGTGCAGCAGCCAGATCTTCGGCACCCGCCGCGCGCAACGCGTTGGCCAGATTGTCCTGCGCGTCCTGACGGCGCTGCAGGAGCGCCGAAAGCTCCTTGATTTGCGGTTCCACCGCGATGGCGCCGATACCGTCTATAGCGATGGTCGTCGGCTGAAGAAGCGCAATGGCGGTTTCGTCGGGATCGAGGGTCCGACCGTTCACGCGCACGCGCGTGCGCGCGTCGGCTTGCAAGGTGAACGATACGGTGGTCGAGACCGCATTGGTTGCGGCTTCGGCGGCGGCGAGCTCAGTGCTGGCGCTTTCGATCCGGGCAACGCGCTCATCGTTGGCGGCAATGGCACCGATCGCTTCGGTCAAGCGAAGAATATTGGCTTCGAGCGTTTCGGCCTGATCGAGCGTCTCCTGGTGCAGGCCGATCTCGGTGTTCAGCGTGATGGCGTCGCGGATACGATCCAGGCGGCGGATGGTATCGCTATTGGCGCGGGCCTCTGCGCGCAAGTCCGCGAGGCTGCGTTCCGCCGTCTCGAGCGCCGTCTTGGCGGCATCACGCGCGGCGCGGGCGTCCGTGACACCTTCTTGAATGGTCACTTTCTCGGTTTCGAAGGAGGCGAGTTCGCCAATCGTTCGTCTGCGATCCGCCAACGATTTCTCGGTCACGTCTGCACGTTCGCGCGCAAGTTTGGCGGCGGCGCGGGCGCTTGTCATCTCGGCGGCTAGCGTGGCGGCTGCGTCGCGCTTGCCGCGTTCGCCCTGAAGTTCTGTCTGATAGGCGGTTTCGTCCCACTCGGTTTGCGCCGCCTTCAACTCGCGCCGACTGGTCGCAAGTTTCGCCAAATCGTCCGATACGGTTTTGGCCTTCCCCTCCATCTGCTCGATTTCGGTTTCGAGCGCGGCCAGCTGGTCGATCGTATCTTTGAAGGCGCCCCGTGGTCCTCTTTGGTTTTCGAGCGCGCCGAGCGCTTCGCGCACAGCCTTGGGCAGACGTTGCCCGCGGGCACCGCCCGTCACCAGGCCCACTTGTGCTTCGAGGCACCCCTGAATCGTATGTTGGGCCTGCTCGTTCAGCGCCAGATCGCCCAGCGACTGACCTTGCTGCACCCAGAGCGTGCCCCAGATGCCGGGCTCGCCGCCGCCACGGCCGCCGGTGAAACCCAACAAGCGCTGAAGCTCGGCTTCCGCCGCTTCATCTTCGTACACGGCGCCGCCGATGCAGGTGAGGATGGCCTTGCCGGATTGCCCGGCAAAGCGTTTGTGGATCACCCAGCTCTGGCCGTCGATATCGAAGGTGAGTTTGACCTCTGGAACGGTCTGATTAACGAAGTGGCGGAAAGCTTTGACGTGGCTTGCCGTCGATCGCGCCCGCTCGAAGATCACCGCGTTTATCGCCTGCAAGAGCGTGGATTTGCCCAGCTCGTTGCGCCCGACCAAGACATTCACATTGTCGCCGATGGATTCGACGCGGACAGTGCCCACGAATTTGCGGAAATTCGTGAGCTCGATGGAGCGAATCTTCACGCGGCACCTCCTTGGCGCAAATGCTCGATGTAGAGGCGCTTGAGCGCCAGGCCTGCGAGCCGCGCCTGCCCCGGATTGGACGGATCGTCCGCCATCGCCTTCAACCGATCGGCAGCGACGCGGACAAAACCAGCGTGATCGATTTCATCGAGGTCCTGTTCGGTGGGATGCAAAACCAAGCCGATTTCATCGAACCGCAAGGCCCGTAACGCGGCGCCGATGCTTTGCAGGATACGGTCCTCGAAGGCTTTGCGACCTTCGAGCGAGAGCGAACCGGTGGCACGTAGATCGAGAACGATTTTTCCAAGATCGTTGTTGAGGGCTCGCAGCTCCTGTTCCAGCGGAATGACTTGCGCATCGTCGGTGAGAGTCTTTTCGAACTGATGCCACTCGTACAGTCCCGTCTG
>JAFECN010000017.1 GCA_018242145.1 Pseudomonadota bacterium | reverse complement strand
TCGCGCTGCCGGGCGCGAGGGAAGAATTCTTCGAGATTGTCCATCATGCCGGTGAAGCTGGCGGCATAGTCGCGGACATGGGGCAGCGCCCTGGGCCGTGCCTTCTTCTGATAATGCTCGATCAGGTGCTCCCAGGGATGGCCCATCATATCGGCCACGCCGAAGAACATCAGCCCGACCGGACGGCCCTCGACCAGATTGAACAGCTTGCGATGATCGTTGCGCACGGCGACGGTTCCGCCGCCGATCAGCGTCACGGCGGAATCCGCCGCGAGCGCCACCGCGCGCTGGTTCATCACCGCGATTTCGGACGTCATTCAGCCCCTCACACCCCGGCCATTACCCAAGGCCTTGGCGCCAGAATGTCATAGCCCGGCCACGATTGGGAGCCGCGCCGGGAAAGATGGTTACGCTGCGGCCACTTGCATGGATTTTCCGGGCGTCTAGCCTGCCCCGAACGCTATTGGGAGGACGTCATGTACAAGCCATTCGATCTCACAGGAAAAGTCGCGCTGGTGACGGGCGGCAATGGCGGCATCGGGCTCGGCATGGCCGAGGCGATGGCCGCGTCCGGCGCCGACATCGTGATCTGGGGCACAAATGAAGCGAAGAATGCAGCAGCCGAGAAGAAGCTGAAGGCCTATGGCAAGCGCGTGATCACCCGCAAGGTAAACGTCGCCAACGAGCAGGACGTCATCGACGGCATGGCCGCTGCCATCAAGGATATGGGCCGCCTGGATTGCGTCGTCGCCAATGCCGGGATTGGCGGCGGTGCGCCCATCGCCGAACTTTCCACCGATCTGTGGCGCAAGGTGCATGGCGTGAACGAGGACGGCGTGTTCTGGACCTTCCGCGAAGCCACCAAGCATATGATCGACCGCGCCAAGGGCGGCGACGCGAATGGATCGCTGGTGGTCGTTGCCAGCACCGCGGGCATCGAAGGTGCGGCCCGCAATTCCGCCTATGGCGCCACCAAGGGCGCGGTCATGTCCATGACGCGCGCATTGGCGGTCGAACTGGCGCGGTATGGCATCCGCGCCAACTCCATCGCGCCCGGCTGGATCGCCACCGACATGACGGCGGGCGCGCAATCCAGCCCCGTGTTTCAGGAGAAAGTCATTCCGCGCGTGCCGGCGCGGCGCTGGGGAACGCCGGAGGATTTCGGCGGCATCGCCGTCTATTTGGCGAGCGACGCCTCCAGCTATCACACCGGCGAGACCTTCATCATCGACGGCGGCTACACGAAGTTCTGATGCTCCGTAGGCGGAGCGCTTCGTCCGTACACAAACAAAAATGGGATGCGCGTTTCCGCGCATCCCACGATGCGGCTGTAGTTTAAGGGCAAAGAAACAGACTGGCAAGCGCGCTTTTTGCGTAATAGATGAGAGCCCCACATTCGAACCTACAGGGGCTTTCATGACGGCTTGCGGACTGGATTTCGGCACCTCCAACTCGGCGTTGGGGGTCTGGCGCGACGGCGCGGCGGCGCTGGCGCCCGTCGAAGGGGATTCCACGCTCATCCCCAGCGCCATCTTCTTCGATTTCGAGCGGCACGGGCATGTGATGTTCGGGCGCGAGGCGATCGACAGCTACATCGCCGAACATGACGGCCGCCTGATGCGGGCGCTGAAGACGATCCTCGGCTCGCCGCTCATCGACGAAGCGACGGCTGTGGGACGGCGGCGGATCAAGCTGACCGAAGTGGTGGAGATGTTCGTGCGCCATCTCAAAACCAAAGCGGAAGCCTTTGCCGGGCACGAGATCACGCAGGTTGTTCACGGCCGCCCCGTCCGCTTCGTGGACGGCGACGACGCGGCGGACGCGCGCGCGGAGAATGTGCTGAAGGATATCGCCCACCGGATCGGTTTCCGGGACGTGATCTTCGAGTACGAGCCGATCGCAGCGGCCTATCACTATGAGGAAAGCGTCACAGGCGAAGAACTTGTGCTGATCGCCGACATCGGCGGCGGCACGTCCGACTTCTCCGTCATCCGCATCGGGCCGGATCGCCGGAATCGGCCGGACCGGCGCGACGATCTTCTGGCCAATTCCGGCGTGCGCATCGGCGGCACCGATTTCGATACGCGGCTGAACATCGATGCCGTGATGCCACTGCTCGGCCTCGGCTCCCAGCTCACGGTGAAGGATCTGCCGATGCCCAAGGCGGTCTATTACGAACTGGCGACCTGGGCGACGATCAACTTCGCCTACAATTTCAAGACCGAACGGGAGGTGCGCGAGCTGGTGGAGATCGCCGTCGAACCGGAGCGCGTTCGCCGCCTGCTGAAAACCATCAAGCGCCATCTGGGCCATCGCATCGCCTTCGCGGTCGAGGATGCCAAGATCGCGCTCAGCGATGCCGAGGCCACCACACTCGCGCTCGAATTTCTCGAAGCCGGGCTTTTTGCACACGCTATGCAGCAGCGCTTCCGCGATGCCATCGCGGACAAGACCGACGCGCTCACCAAAATGGCCGCGCAGTGCATCGCAAGAGCCGGCATCGAACCGGCGGCGGTGCAGACGATCTTCTTCACCGGCGGTTCGAGCCGCGTGCCCGCCGTGCGCGAGGCGATCCGCAAAGCCGCGCCGCAAGCTAACGTCGCGGCAGGTTCGGATTTTCTTTCGGTTGCGCTCGGCCTGACGCGCGAAGCGCAACGCCGCTTCGCCTGACCCTTGCTCTCGCCTCCCGCAAGAGGAATGCTGGCGAAAATATTCGAGGAAACGCCATGTCCCTGCGCACGCCGCTTTGCGATCTGTTGAACATCCAATATCCGATCATGCTCGCGGGCATGGGCGGCGTGTCCTACGCGGAACTGGCGGCCGCGGTGTCCAATGCGGGCGGCTTCGGCACGCTCGGCATGGCGGGACGTC
>JAFECN010000179.1 GCA_018242145.1 Pseudomonadota bacterium | reverse complement strand
GATCCCGACCAGTGGGTCGCCATCGTCACCGGCGCGGGCGACAAAGCGTTCAGCGCGGGCAACGATCTCAAATACCAGGCCGGCGGCGGCAAGATGTCGATGCCCGCGAGCGGGTTCGCGGGGCTCTGCTCGCGCTTCGATCTGGACAAGCCTTTGATTGCGGCGGTGAACGGACTGGCGATGGGCGGCGGTTTCGAGATCGCGCTGGCCTGCGACATCATCGTGGCCGCGGAGAACGCGACCTTCGCGCTGCCCGAGCCGCGCGTCGGCCTTGCGGCGCTGGCGGGCGGCCTTCACCGCCTGCCGCGCACCATCGGCGACAAGCGCGCGCTCGGCATGATCCTGACGGAACGGCGCGTGGGCGCGGCGGAGGGCAAAGAACTCGGCTTTGTGAACGATGTGGTCCCAGCGGGCGGCGCGGTGGACGCCGCGAAGAAATGGGCGGCGCAGATGCTGGAGCTTTCGCCGATGTCGGTGCGCGCTTCCAAGCAGGCGGTCTATCGCGGACTGACCGAGCCGTCCGTCGAAGCCGCGCTCAAGGCGCAAGTGAAATATCCCGCCGTCGCGGCAATGTTCAAAAGCGAAGATTTCGTGGAAGGGCCGATGGCCTTCGCGCAAAAACGCGCCCCGCAATGGAAAGGCAAATAGCCGATACGACGAACCCCGGAGCATCGCTCCGGGGTTTGTGCGTTCGCGCGTTACGCCCGCTTACATGAAGTGCCAGCCGTCGCGATAGCGGCAGGCGGTTCCTTCGCGCGTGTATTCGCGGCCGCGGTGCCAGCTTGTCTCGACAAAATCGCGGCAGAGCATTCCGCGGCGGCGATATTCGCGCGTCGTGGTGATGTAGCCGCGCGCGTCGCGGCGGCCGCGCCAGTCGTAGCGGCGGCCGATGGGACCGCTGAAGCTGTCATTGTAAGCGCGGAACGCATAAGGCCGGTCCTGGCAATCGATGTCGCTGCCGATCTTGTTGCCCAGGGCGCCGCCCAGAATCACGCCGCCCACGGTCGCGGCCGCCTTGCCGCCGCCATGGCCGAACTGATTGCCGATGATGCCGCCAGCGATGGCGCCCAGCACCGTGCCGGCGGTTCTGTTCTGCTCGTGGCATTCGTCGCCGTAATAATAGCGGCCTTGCGCCGAGGCGGCGCTCGTTCCACCGATCAATGCAATCGCGGCGACCGCCAAAGCGGCTCCAGTCTTTGTCAGCATGTCTGTCTCCTCGTTCTGATGGACCCCGTTCAGGCCCGGAAGCACAGGCGCAAGCGTGATGGCCCCGGCGTGAACCGCGCCTGAACGGAATATGGCCCGGAAAAGGCGCAAAAAACACCCGCAACGGTTGGAGAATGGCCAGAATGCGCTAGTCTCGCGGCCGTAACATCTGCCCGCTGCATCTCCCATGACCCGATATGTTCTTCCGGTAGCGCTGCTCTCGGCGCTGATGCTGCTTTCGGCCTGCGGCAAAGACGAATCAAAACAGGACAGCCGGTCCGCCGCCATTGTGCCAAAGCCCATCACCAAGCCGGATGAACCGATCCCGCTGGGGCCGCTGCCGCGCACCGCGACGCCATCGCATTATGCGATCACCGTGACGGTCGATCCGAGAAAAGATCGTTTCAGCGGACATACCGAGATCGATCTGACGTTCAACACCGCGCGCAAGACGCTTTTCATCGACGGCAACGATCTGAGCGTGAAATCGGTCTATGCGCTTTTGCCCTCCGGCAAGAAGATTCCGGCCGCTTATGCGCAGGTGCATCCATCGGGTGTCGCCTATCTGAACTTCGGCGAAACCGTGCCGGCCGGCAAAGCCCGGCTGGTGTTCGACTATGACGCGCCGTTTAACCCGTCGCTGGCGGGACTCTACAAGGTCGTCACCAAATCGGGCGACGCCTATGCCTTCACGCAGTTCGAGAATATCGACGCCCGCCGCATGTTCCCCGGTTTCGACGAGCCCGGATACAAGACGCCCTTCGACATCACCGTGATCGCGCCGGGCGACGACAAGGTGATCGCCAACACGCCGGTGGTCACGGACAGCAGCGTCGGCAACGGCATGATGAAGTGGGTGTTCGAGCAGACCAAGCCGCTGCCGACCTATCTCGTCGCGCTCGCCATCGGGCCGCTGGACATCGTGGACGGCGGCGACATTCCGGCCAATGCCTATCGCGATCACCCTGTGCATCTGCGCGGCATCACGGCGAAGGGCATGGGTGCGAAACTCAAATATGCGCTGTCGCTCACGCCGTCGGTCGTGGAGCATCTCGAAAGCTATTACGGCATCGGCTATCCCTATCAGAAGCTCGATGTTCTCGCGGTGCCGGATTTTGCGGCCGGTGCGATGGAGAACGCGGGCGCGGTGACGTTCCGCGAGCAGCTTCTGCTGATGGACGACAACGCGCCGCTGGAGCAGAAGCGTTCCAGCCTCGACGTGCAGGCGCACGAATTGGCGCATCAGTGGTTCGGCGATCTGGTCACGCCGAAATGGTGGGACGACATCTGGCTGAACGAATCCTTCGCCACCTGGATGTCCACCAAAATCTCCCAGCAGGTGAAGCCGGACGAGGAGTTCGGCCGCGAGCGGCTCATTTCCTCGCAGGGCGTGATGCGGCTCGACGAATTGCCGAGCGCGCGGCAGATCCACAATCCGGTGAACAATCCCGACGACATCGACAACGCATTCGACGACATCACCTACTCGAAGGGCGCCGCGATCCTCGCGATGTTCGAGAGCTATGTCGGGCCGGAGCAATGGCAGAAGGGCATTCACGCCTATCTGTCGAAATTCGCGTTCAAGAATGCGAGCGCGCAGGACTTCATCGGAACCGTCGCGCAGGCGACGAACCACCCGGAGATCGTGGCGGCGTTCAACAGCTTCATCGACCAGCCGGGCATTCCGCTTCTCAAGACGGAGCTTGCCTGTGGAACGGGAACGGCGGCCCTGAGCGTGGCGCAGTCGCCCTATGCGAGCGTGGGCATCGCGCCGGTTTCGCACCACTGGAATGTGCCGATGTGCCTGTCCGCCGATGGCGCGCGGACCTGCAAGCTCGTGACGCCCACAACGACGCAAGTTGCGCTGGGCGGGAAATGCCCCGCGCAGATATTCCCGAATGCGGACGGCGCCGGTTACTATCGCTTCGGCGGCAGCGAAGTGGCGTGGAGCAAATGGATCGGCGCCGCGCCGTCTCTGGACGCGGCGGACCAGTTCACGCTGTTCCACAATGTCGATGCCGCGATGCGCGGCGGCTACGGCACGGCGGCGGATTATTTCGCCACCATCAAGACGCTGGCGCCCACGGCGAAATGGGATCTGCTGGAAAGTGACCACCACAGCACCTTCAACATTGCGGACTCCCTGCACGATCTGCGCGTGACCGGCGTGATCGCCCCGGCGGATGCCGCGAAGCTTCAGGCATTTGTGCGCTCGGCCTTCGGCCCGCGTCTGGCGCAGCTGGGCCTTGCGGCGCGGCCCAATGAATCGCCCGCCGATGCGCTGATGCGCCAATATCTCGTGGAGATTCTGGTGGAGGAGGGCAGCGATCCGGCGCTGATCGCGCAATTGTCCAAGGCCGCGGACAGCTATCTTGCTTCCAACGGCGCGAACAACGGCGGCATCGCGCCGGAACTGCTGCAGGAAGCCCTGCGCGCGGGCGTGATGTCGGAAGGCGCGCCCTTCGCGGACAAGGTGCTGGCGGCGATGCAGGCGTCCGGGGACGAATTTTTCATCCAGAGCGCGATCTATGCCGTCGCGGGCGCAAGCGACGAAGCGACGTTGCGCAAGCTGCTGGACATGACGCTGACGCCCGCCATCCGCACCGGCGATATGCGCTATGTCTTCCGCTACATGCAGGGCGAAGCCAAAGGCCGCGATGTCGCCTGGGTGTGGTTCAAGCAGAACTATGACGCGCTGCTGAAGCGGTTGTCGTCCGACGGCATGTCCTCGACGCCGGATATTCTGAATCTCGGCTGTGATGAAAAGGCCAAGGCCGGTCTCACGGCGTTCTTCGGACCCAAGGCGGCGCAACTCACCGGCACGCCCCGCACGCTGAAGGAGAACGTCGATCGCATCGATCGCTGCATCGCGTTCAAACAGGCGAAAGGCGCGGAGATCGCGGCGGCGGTTCGGATGCTGAAATAGCAAACCCGTGCGAACGCGGATTCTCCCATAGCCCTTTTTCGCGGACTATGAGACGTCAGGCACGGATGAAGGGCTGAGGCTCAGTTCTAGGGTCGTACTCAATTGGAACGTGAAAATAGATTGTCATGGCCCGCAAAAGCGGGCCACCCAGGTGACGCAGACTCTGCCTTCCGAAGTTGAGCGCGCTTCACCTGGGTGGCCCACTCTACGGTGGGCCATGACAAGTTTTGATTTGATTGACGGTAATTGAGCCCAGTCCTAATACACGCGCGCCTTGGGCGGGATGTATTCGACATCGTTGGTCAGGGTGTAGGTGTGCACGGGGCGATAGTCCAGCTTTGCCCAGCCCTTGCCGTCCAGCCAGGCCAGCGTGTGCTTCATCCAGTTCTGATCGTCGCGGTTCGGGAAATCCTCGCGGGCATGCGCGCCGCGGGATTCCTGGCGCGTCACGGCGCCTTCGATCGTGACGATGGCCTGCTGGATGAGGTTCTCGTATTCCAGCGTTTCCACCAGATCGGAATTCCAGATCAGGGAGCGGTCGGTCACTTCGATGTCGCCGATGGTTTTGTACAGCGCGTCGATGCGCTTGCGGCCCTGTTCGAGCGTCTCGCCGGTGCGGAACACGGCGGCGTCTTCCTGCATCGCCTTCTGCAGCGCGGCGCGCATCTTGGCCGTCGGCGTGCTGCCCTTGGCGTTACGGTATCTGTCGAGGCGGGCGAGGGCCTGCTCGCCGGCGTCTTTCGGCAAGTCCGCATGCGGCTCGCCCGGCGTGATGGATTTGGCGGCCTGCATGCCCGCCGCCTTGCCGAACACCACGAGGTCGATCAGCGAATTGGAGCCCAAGCGGTTCGCCCCGTGCACGGAGACGCATGCCGCTTCGCCCACGGCCATCAGACCGGGGATCACAGTGTCCGGGTTGCCGTCGCGCAGCGTCACCGCTTCGCCGGTATAGAGCGTCGGGATGCCGCCCATGTTGTAGTGCACGGTCGGCAGAACCGGGATCGGCTCCTTGGTCACGTCCACGCCCGCGAAGATGCGCGCGCTTTCGGAGATGCCGGGCAGG